>CAYQZL010000023.1:0-36675 GCA_964421975.1 uncultured Rikenellaceae bacterium | reverse complement strand
TGTAAACCAATACTTAAAGTTCCGGGGAATAAAAAAAAGCACAAGTGACAGAAATATTATTATCAGAAATATTAAGGCATTCATCAGCTTCTGTTAGGTGATTGCAATTGGTGGGCGCAAATGTAAAAAAAATAATAGCTTCCTATAATTGATTCCGGTCCAAATGTCATAAAATTGTATGTGCCACAGACACAGAGGCACTAAAATTCACAAAGAACTAATTCTTAATTAAATATTCTTAGTGTAACTTAGTGTCCTGGTGCCTTTGTGGCAAAAACTGTTTTTAAGAGCAGGCTCATAAACGTCAATAATGATTTTATTTTAAGTAACTTGGTAGTATTGTATAAGCAGATCCAACCTTAAATCAGTAAAAAACTGATATGAAACGAGAGGAAAAGATAGATATGACCAATGAGCTTCTCTGGACAGAAAGATTCAGTGATCCGGTTCCATTAATCAAAAAGATCAGACGAATACTTTCTGATGCGGAAAAAATAAGCTATCCAAAGGGGATCGCATATTCAAAGCTCAACTATGCATCTGTATCCTTCCTGAGTTCTGACAATGATTCAGCCCTGAAATATCTGTCGGATGTTTCAGCATGGTTCAGGAATAACAGGCAGGAAAAAGGTTATGTAAGAGGATTACTTCTCAGGGGTAACATTTATGACAGTTTCGGTCAGTATGCCAGAGCACTCGGATTATGGCTTGAAGCTTATAATATCTCCCGCGAGAGAGGTGACGGGGAATCAGAAAGTGAAGCCTGCAACCAGCTCGGACTTCTTTATCTGAGGATAAACAACTATAATCAATCCCTTGAGTTTTTCAACAAAGGTCTGGAGATAAGGGAAAAGCTCAATGATGAAAATGCAGTTGCATCATCCCTTAACCGGATAGGAATGGTATTACGGGAACTGAAAAGATATGATGAATCGCTGGAACATTATTTTAAAAGTCTTGAAATAAGGAAAAAGAATAAACAGTACACTGCAATTCAGTGGACACTTCTCGGAATTGCAAATACTTTTGAAAAAATGAAAAGATATCCCGAGTCGCTGGGATATTATGAACAGGGTGCAGAGGGAGGTGATAAAAGATGTATGCTGCAATGCATAATGGGATCCGGACGTGTATTGAGCCACCTGGGAGAACAACAGGCAGCTGAATCACACCTGAAGGAATCCTTAAGGCTGGCAAAGGAACTGAAATCGCTTTCCCTTGCTGCAGAAGCCTTTTCAGCTCTGGCACTACATTATGAACTTCACGGACAAGCTGAAAAAGCACTTAAAAGTCTGAAAAAAGCACAAAGCGCCAGAGAATCTTTTCAGAGCAGTGATGTTCAGAACCGTCTCAGAAATATTGAAATTTCACATGCAATTGAAAAATCGGAGCAGGAAAAAGAGATCTACAGGCTACGGCATATAGAGCTAAAGAACGCATATGACATAATTGAAGAAAAAAACAAAGACCTGACAGCCAATATAAATTATGCCGGAAAAATCCAACAGGCGCTTCTGCCGGTTGTATCTGAACTGCCCGGACTGACAGATAACTGCTTTTTTCTGAGTATTCCGAAAGATGTAATAGGAGGCGATTTCTACTGGTTTACATCATCGGAAAACAAATTAATCATAGCCGTTGCCGACTGTACAGGTCACGGAGTACCCGGTGCCCTAATGAGCATGCTGGGTATTTCTTTCCTGGAGGAGATCATAAACAGCAGACATATTTTTGAAACAGATCTGATACTTAAGGAATTAAGCAGGAAGGTTATCAGTGCACTTAAACAAAAAGGAGAAAGGAACGAAGCAAAAGATGGAATGGATATTTCAATATGCATGATCGATAAAGAAAGGAATACACTTGATTTTTCAGGTGCCCATAATAATCTCTATCTCTTCCGTAACAGGGAACTTAAGGAATATTTTGCTGACCGGTTACCGGTAGGTTATACCGATGATCATGAAACAAATTTTACAAAACAAACCATTGAAATATTTCCCGGAGATATTTTTTATCTGTTCACTGACGGCTATCCCGATCAGTTCGGAGGCAAGGACCATAAAAGATATAAATATCCGGCATTCAGGTCGCTGCTGATGAAAATTCATTCTAAACCTTTAAGCGTTCAGAAGAAGCTGCTTGAAAAGGAGTTTTACCGCTGGAAGGGAAAAAATGTACAGACTGATGATGTGCTCGTGGCGGGATTCAGGGTGGCGGGCGAAGGGCGAAGGGCGAAGGGCGGAGAGGCACAGAGCACAGGGCGCAGAGCGCAGAGCACAGGGCGAAGAGCACAGGGCGCAGAGCGCAGAGCACAGGGCGCAGGGCGCAGAGCGCAGGGCGCAGGGGAGAGCGCAGGGCGCAGGGGAGAGCGGTGAGCGGCTTTGCAAGCCGTAGCTTTCTTTGACCTCCGCAGCTTTAGCGAAGGAGGTAGCGAAGGCTTGTGAGAGATGAGAGGTGAGAGATGAGGGACGAGGGATGAGGGGTGAGAGATGAGCGGCTCAGACCTCAGTCCAAAAAAGGTTTTAGTTGTCGGAAGTATCCTGAAGATTTTTCTTTTTACGATATTTAAGAATTATGTCATTCAGGAGGCTGCCGGTAAAAAATCCAATTAATCCTCCATAAAGAGTACTCCAGTACCAGACAGATTTAATGGGGCAGGTCCCTGAAAGACATCCGATATATTTCCAGTAAAGAAAACCAGCGGCCAGGCCGGATACGGAAAAGATAATTAACAGGCTATTCTTTCTTAAAAACTCTTTCATAAAACTCTTTTACTTTTTCTGATTCTTTCTCCCATGAAAGATCAACAAAGGCATTAACAGCATTCCGCTTCAGTTTGTTCAGCAGATCAGGATTTTTTTTCAGCCGGTTGATGGCATCGCTTATCGCTTCAGGAGTAATTTCAGGAATTATCAGTCCAAAATCATATTTATTTATTATTACCGGCATTTCCTGCAGATTGCCGGCTATAACAGGTAACCCGGCCGAAATATAGTCAAACAGTTTATTTGGAAGACTGAACCTGTAATTCAGGTTTGTATCCTTTTCAAGACACAAGCCGGCATCAGCCGTTTTTGTATATCTCATGAGCTCACTCCATGGCATCATATCAAAGAATTTTACCCTGTCTGTGAGATCCAAAGCGATCACTCTCTGCTTAAGCTTTTGCACGACATCTCCCGATCCGGCAATAATAAGGCTGACCCCTTCGGTGATCTTCATGGCTTCAATGAGCTCCTCTCCTCCCTTGTCAATATTAATTCCTCCACCCTGAAGTATTAAAAGCAGATCTCCGGATCTTATCCCGATATCTTCTCTTGAAAATCCGCTAATGTCTTTGGATGATCCTGAACAATTCCTCACCGTAAGCGGACGAATGCCATATTCTTTTTTGTATAGTAATGCTATTGAATCACTTACGGTCATGACATATTTAAGATGCGGGAATATGCTTCTTTCAATCGTTTTCCAGACCCATTTCACAAATTTTCTACCTTCCAGTTCAGGCACACCGGTAAAATATTCATGAGAATCATAAACCAGTGGTTTTCCTTTCAGAAGGGTAACCAGATAGTTAGGCAGCAATGTATCAAGATCGTTTGAAACAAACAGATCGTATTTATGAAACAGGAGATAGAAGAAAAGCCTTATATTGAAGAATTTATAAAACAGGAATCCTTTATGAAATAACATTCTGAACCTGAATGTCCTGAAAGGCACCCTCTCTTCTTTGCAGCAATCTCCCTTTTGTCTGCCTATGATTGTAACATCACAACCAAGGTCACTGACAACCTTTGCGATCTTTTGAACCCTCTGATCGAAGCAGATGCAGTTTATGACCGAGAATGCCACGAGTGGTTTGTCAGGAGATTTTGCCATGGGATAAAGGTAGTAAGAATGGCGCAAAGGCGCAAGGGCGTAACGGCGCAAAGGCGCAAGGGCGTAACGGCGCAAAGGCATTAAGGTGTTGTGTCGTTACGGCTTTACGGCGTTAGGGTATTGCGGTATTATGGCCTTAACACCGTAACACCGCAAAGCCGTAAAGCCATAACCCTGGTGAGCCATTGTGCCGTTGTGCCGTTGAGCCGTTGTGCCCTTTAGTAAATTTCTATAACCCCAAATTCAATCATCACATTAACTATATCAATTATTTCAGGAATATTGGAACCATCTATTCCTGCCTTATTTATGATCTGTGAAATACTTAATGCCTCTGCTGTCGGGAAAGGCAGATGAAAAAGAAATTTTCCCTGTGGAATCGAGAGGTTTATTTTTCTTTCAGTACGGTTCCTCCCCTCCCCTCTCCAGATCACAACATTGCTTATATAATCATTACTTCTTGATGTTGTAAACCTTGCGCCTGAGTTTTTCTTTTCCCTTATCCTCATGTTTAAACGGGAATCAGCAACTTCCTCTTTCATTTGCAATATGCCAAGATCAACCTTAATCAGGATCTCTTTCACATTAAGCCTGTACCTGAAATATGGTCTTTTACCTTCATATACCTCTTCCCTCCCCAGTATTTCCAGACTATACAGATCTTCGAGAAAGTCCTGTGTGGTCTTAATATGAAGATTCAGTCTTGAGGCTGCTTCAGATGCGGAAATACTTTCATAAGTTGAAAGCAGCCTGAACATATCTTCGGCATAGTCTTTTGACAAACAGGAACCAAGTTTTGATGCTGATTTAAAATCCACTTTAATTCAATTTTCACTTTGTGATACCCAATCCAAGTTCGTTCAGTCTGGTTATAATCCTTTCCGCCTCACCTTTCCGATAATACTCCATAAACCTGATAAATAATTTTCCCATATTTTCGCAAAGCTGATCAAAGGAAAGTTCTTCTTTGTAATTAAGGTAATCCCTGCGGGATATAAAAACAGTCACATTGCCATCAAAGTCGAAGGCAATCCAGCTTCTGTTCTTTCTGAATTTCCCGGGACTAAACAGATAAACAAATTCATCACTCATTTTAACAGGGACCAGTACGATCTGATTTTCTTCAAAATATGGCATTGCTATAAGATTCTTACGCAGGAATAGGGCAAAACCTTCGAGTTCATTTCTTGTATATTCAGCTTTTCCTGCAGGATGAGGGCGTTCAGTGAATCCGTCAGACTCGGATTCGATTGACATGGAGGCAAGTTCGAACACTTCACGTCCTTTCCACTTAGCTCCTTTTGTAAAAAAGAGGTAAAACAACCAGATCGTTGAGGCCAGCAGAAAAATAAATAACAATGCAGCAATCCTCGGATCGTTCCGTAAAATCAATGAGAATCGCGGGTGCGTTATCAGAAAAAGACCGACAAGGAACTGCCATAATGATGCGGCAAGATAACTCTGATTCCGGGTTCTGAAATAGATCCATAATGAAAATGCGGAATAGAGAATGAAGAACAGAGCACTAAATAAAATTGCCTTATTTATCTCTGAAAATATCCTGACAAATGCGAATATCAGAATCCAGATTGCTGCAGGTATTAAACCTCTGATGTTTAAATCCTGTTTTAATTTTTGCGGAAAATACATATTCTTACTGGTTTCTTAGTTTTTGAATCATATTTCTGCCATATTCGTAATCAGGTTTAAGTTTAACTGCAGTTTCGAAATATTCAAGGGCATGCTTGTTCTCTCCTTTTTTCAGATATGTTTCTGCAAGAGCATCATTGGCCATGAATGATTCAGGATATTCGAAGACATTTTTCCTGAAGATCATTATTGCATCATCAATCCTGTTCTCTTTCAGAAGATTATATCCCAGCTGATGTAGCATATGTTCCGAAAAAAGGTAATACCGGTTTCCTGATTTTTTGATTTCGTCATATTTCTTCAGTCCGGCATCAATTCCGGAATCCTTTATAACAATTTCGACTGCATTAGTTACCGGTTCACCTCTCACAAACTGCGTCTTCACAGTAAGAAGCATGTTTGTAATTTCATTTTCACTGCCGCTTATAAAACTGATCTCATATTTTCCGCTTTTATCAGTCCAGGTATCCCCTGTTCTGGAATAACTTATTCTCTTTTCAGAATTCCCTGATGGTTCCTGTGTTGTCAGTGACCCATCTTCAAACAAAACATCAAGAGAAAGCCTTGCAGGTGTGAACTGATAATTACCGGTAAATCTCCTGTACTCATCAGGTACCTGATTCAGGTCTGTACCGGAGGGTGACATTTTTCTCAGCCTGATATATTGATTCATTATCATTTTATCAACCTTACCATTACTTACAATTCCAGGTCTGAGACTTATTTCTCTGGTCATTACAGGATACAAGTCTCCTTTTTCATCCGGCAGGTTCAGATCAAGGAGAATCCGTCCGGGAATATCAAGTGCCAGATGGTCATTTTTGAAGACTATCTTGAACATCCTGTACTGTTCTGTATTCATATAGTTTCCGGGAAAAGGTTTCAGATTGTCAGGAATAAGATTTCCGGAATTATCAGATCTGTAACTGAAATCAAGGATCTCCATCATCAGCGGGCGGAAAGTTGCATTTTCTCCTAGACGTATATGCCCGGCATCGATGTAATCAGTCTCATAAACAGTGGCATCGATCGGGATCCAGCCGGCATCACCCATATATACCTCGGTCCAGGCATGCTGACCAAAACCACCTGAATGGTAATTTGTATACATACATCCGACAGCGATCCTCGAAGGGATCCCTACTGCCCTGCAGAATGCCGTCAACAATCTTGAATGTCCTCCGCATTCAGCCTCACCCGTTTTAAGAGTATTAATTGCAGAAATACCTCCGGGAATTGCTCCTGCAATATTCTCTGCCACCCATTTGCCAAGACGTATTGAAGCTTCCCAGGAATCTTTTGACCCGGAAGTAATTCTTCCTGCCTCATTAATAATCAGAGGATTGTCCGATTCTATCATAAGTTCAGATCCAAGGTATTTTTTTAGTTCCTGAGACTTACTGAAATCCTGATGAAATGGTGGAGCATTTTCCCCCGAATACCTTACAGGTTCGATCACAAAAACTCCATCAATCAGACTTCCGGATACAGTACCTTCAAATTTCTGACCCGGGGTATTAAGAGAACTGACTGTCAGACTTTCTCCATATGAATTGATCTTAGCTTTTACCCTTAATGAAGTGAGGTTCATTATTTCAGGAATTTTCCTGTCGGCCTTTATGAAAAGCTCATTATCTATGTTAGCGAAATTAATCCTGCTGATTACAGATTTATCTGCTAAATAAATATTTCTCCTGCCTGCAATTACAGCTTTAACATTATAACCATCGGCCTTATTGAGCCACAATGTGGTCATGATACCTGTTGATATATCTTTTTCCTCGAGTACCATGGTCTGAAAAACGGAATCGCTGAGTACTATTCTTTCCTCCGGTTTTCTGCTATACTCCTTTTCCGTTATTTCTCCTCTTAAAGGATCAAATACCTTATACTTCTTCTCTGTAATATTATTCCTTATAAAATCATTATAAAGATGAGGATACCATGTCTGTGTGGAAAAAATCACACCACTGTCCGCATAAATAGTCTTAGTAACTCCGGAAGCAGGACTGCTGAAATAAATTGTATCATTAGCGAACTTTGTTAAAGTCGTAACGACTGACCCACCGTTAATAATATCCGCTTTAACCTCAATTGCTCTCCGTGTAGCCGGATCAATAGCATATTTCAATCTGAATCCGGCATCGACCTCTGCACCCAGAGCTGTCATTTTCAACGTTACGTCCGAATACTCAAACCGGACCGCTTTACCGTTCAGAAAACCATCACAGTAAGTTTCGACTGAATATCCGCAAAGCACATTATTTATTTCCACCCCGAAATAACAGGTCTGTCCGCCTGTTTTGCAGGGATTCGGATCCTGAGCATTTGAACACTCTGAAAAAATAAGAATGCAAATAATCAGGATAATCTGATAATAATTTCTTTTCATGGCATCAGAATTTAATTATTGTTTATTTTGCTGATTTCAGTTCAATCATTATCCGCGATTCCAGTCCTTCCTTATAGTATTTATAAAACCGTATGAAGATATCTGCCAGAGAAGTACAGAGCTGGTCAAAGCTCAGTCTTTCCCTGTAGTCCCTGTAATCCTTATCTGATACCTTTACAGTTACAATGCCGTCATATCCGATAATTATATGGCTCACTTCCTTACCTTCATGGATAACAACAAGGCTGGTATTCATAGAGAATGAAAGACAGACATTACTCTCATAATAAAAGGGTCTTATAATATAGTTCCCATGAAGAAATCTTACAAAACCAAGCAATTCGTCCTTTGTACAATCCACTCTGCCTCCTGAATACGGTCGCTCAGTATAACCGTTGTCAGTCTTGTATATTTTCTCGGCAGCAAGACGAAAAAGACGTCTCGAATTGATCTCAAATCTCTCATGACTGTAAAAAGAATTCCAATTGATCAGAATAAACAAAATGATAAGAATAAAACATGTAAAATAGGTAAGTTTAAAGATCCCGGGACTATCAAAATCAGGAAAAACAAATGATACCTGTACGGTGGTTATACCAATAAGGAATCCAAGTACAGGATAAATCCAGTTCCTGTAACGGAACCATTGGATGATTCCGAGAAGAATAAACATCAGAGAGACCGCTGCTATGGTTAAATAGGGTACTCCGGAGATTTCACATCCCCCCTGACTGAGTACCTGCCTCACTTGAAATTCAAGCAGCAAAAGAATATATGATGAGAATATCCCTATTGGATAAATCCATCCTATCGACATTCTGATTTTTGATCTGTAAGCCATGATTTCTAGTGTTTTATATACTTCATTTTTTTTATACTTTACAAATGTACAACTATAAATCATACAAGTCAAGGATTTTCCAAAAGAATTTCACAGGTTGCAGTTTATAATCTACGGTTTGTAAGTTTTAAGATGCAGATTACATACTTCTTAATCTGATGTATTCGTTGACCCTGGCTTTGAAAAGGCTGTCTCAAAATCTGAAGGTTAGAGATAAACTATAATTATCCGGGAAGGAACTGAAAACTCTTGCCCGCAGGGCATCAATGTCAATAGAAAAATATTACCCAAATATTCTATCGTTTGCCCTTAGGGCAT
Organism: uncultured Rikenellaceae bacterium; assembly: GCA_964421975.1. Lineage (GTDB taxonomy): Bacteria > Bacteroidota > Bacteroidia > Bacteroidales > VadinHA17 > LD21. Next base: position 27,592 of record CAYQZL010000023.1, on the reverse strand, counting down.
TAATGTCAACTGTTATCAATTCCCTACGGGAAATTGAAGAAATAAATTGATCCACGAGCTATTGTCATAAATTCCCTACGGGAAATTATTAAGAATTTCAATTAATAATATTCCTGTTTTTAGTATTTCAGCATCCTACTCTGAAAGAGCGGAATTTGAATATCCCCCGGTCAAGAGGCTGTGTGAAAGCGAAGTTATAAAAGCACAAGGTTTAAGGATCACAGTGATAAAAGTTAAATTTAAAATATTGTTTTTATACGTAATAAAATAATATCTTTGTCGTATAAAAAGCTTAATATGGATGCGAAGATCACATTATCTTTTGACAAGGAGGTTATTGAAAAGGCCAGAAAGTACGCTGAATCCCAGAATATAAGTCTTTCCCGCCTGACAGAATTCTTATTGAGACGTACAATAAGTGCTGATTACAGAACGCTTGAAGATTTGCCTGTTTCCGACTGGGTGATGCAATTATCGGAGGGAAAAACCGAATACAAAACAAACCGCAGAACAAGAAAATGGATAAAAAATGAGTATTTAAAGAATAAAAAATGAAGATATTTCTTGATGCGGATATACTGATAACTGTGCTTAATAAAGAATATCCTCTCTTCAGTCTGGCAGCAAGGATCATGAGCCTTCATGACAACAAAAGGTTTAAGATTTACACATCGTCCCTGAGTCTTGCCATAGCTTTCTACTTCTCTGAAAAGAAAAGTGGTAAAGATGTGGCCATGAAAAAAATAGCTTTACTTGCATCAAAAATGCAAATAACCGGATCTGGTTCCATGGAAGTAAAACAGACTATTGAAAACAGGAAAATCTCTGATTTCGAAGACGGACTGGATTATTATTCCGCACTCAATTCAGGATGTGATGTTATTATTACGGAAGATACGGACGATTTTTATTTTGCAGAAATTGAAGTTCTCAGTTGCCGGCAGTTTCTGGAAAAATTAAAAAGCAAAGAAATGCTACAAAGACCCTGAGACTCTAAGGATCTCTATGTCAATGTATTAATATTTCACCAGCAAAATATTTTAAGTTTTATCTTTATTACTTTGATAAAAACGATGCTGTACTTTAAACTTTTTTCATTAAAAGAGCTTAATACTTTCGGGATCAGTTGCACAGCAAATCATTTTCTTATGGTCCATACCGAAAGGGAAGCCATTGAATTCTTTCGCGAAACATGTTCATGGGAGAAGCCACTATTAATAATCGGGCAGGGAAGTAATTTATTATTTACATCCGATTTTCCTGGTACAGTCGTCCGGTCGACAATAACAGGCATCAGTATTGTCAAACAGGATGGGGAACATGTTATTATTTCAGCCGGTTCCGGGGTAGTCTGGGATGAACTTGTTGAATGGGCAACAGGGAAGGGTTATTACGGTATTGAAAATCTGTCATATATACCCGGACTTGTGGGAGCAGCACCTGTCCAGAATATTGGGGCATACGGTGTTGAAGTAAAGGATTCAATTGTGAAAGTGATTGCTGTAAGTACGGCAGATGGATCAAAAAAAATATTCAAGAATTACGAATGCGGATTTGATTACAGAAATTCAGTTTTTAAAAAAGAATTAAAAGGAAAATTCTTCATTACGCGTGTATATTTCAGATTGAAAAAAACTCCCTCCTATAAACTGGACTATGGGTCACTTAATGAGGAAGTGGATAAACTTGGTGGTCCTTCCCTGATAAATGTTCGAAATGCGGTCATCAGCATAAGAAGAAAAAAACTACCGGATCCTGCTGTCACAGGGAATGCCGGCAGTTTTTTCAGGAATCCGGTTGTTAGTGATGATCTTGTCACAAAGCTGCTTAAGGATCATCCTTACATGCCTGTTTATGAAGACCTCTCAGGAGGAAAGAAAATACCTGCAGGATGGCTTATAGAACAGTGCGGATGGAAAGGTAAAAGGGTCGGGAATGCCGGAGTCCATGAAAAACAGGCGCTGGTACTTGTGAACTATGGCAGGGCATCAGGATGGGATATATATAAACTATCTGAAAAGATCAGGGAATCAGTACTAAAGAAATTTGGGATTGACCTTGAGAGAGAGGTCGAAATTGCAGGACCTATCTGAAGATCCTTCTTTTGTTAAGCTCTCTCTGATAAATTGCTGCATACCTGTTATGTTCAGATAAGGTCCTGGAAAAATGATGATAACCCGAAAAATCCGCTTTCGCCACAAAATAAAGAAAATCATGTTGTTCGGCATTCAGTACTGCATCAATACTGCTGATAGTGGGGCATCCGATAGGTCCGGGAGGAAGTCCGCTGTATTTGTATGTATTGTAAGGTGAATCGACAGCAAGATGCCTTCTGAGGACCCTGGTAACCGAGAAGTCATTAATTGCGAATTTAATTGTAGGATCAGCCTGAAGAGGAATACCTTTCCTCAACCTGTTGATGTAAACACCTGCAATTCTTGGTTTTTCATCAGATTTTGCAGCTTCGTCGTCCACAATTGAAGCAAGAGTACATACTTCAACGGGCTTCATGCCGATTTCTTTTGCTTTACTCAGACGGTCTTCGTTCCAGAACCTCCTGTATTCCCTTAGCATCCTGGAATAGAGATCATCCGGACCGGTATTCCAGAAAAACTGATATGTATCCGGAATGAACACGGAGATAATATTTTCCCTGTTGAATCCGTCAGCTGAATAGTTTCCCGGATCGAGCAGAAAATCAACAATGGATGCAGAATCAGCACTTATCTGACCACCTATCTTAGCTGCAAGGTCATGGATGGTCCGTATATTGTTAAATGTTATATTCACGGGGACCTGATCACCTGAGCGGAACATGTTGATTATTTCAATATAGCTCATTTTATGTGCTATCACATAACGTCCGGGCTTAACATTTGCCGGATAATTTTTCCTTTTTGCTATCCAGTCGAATGATCCCGGATGTCTGACCGGGATATGAGCTTTGATGGAATCCATTGCCTGCTGATATGAGGCACCTTCAGGAATATAAAGTACTATCTCATTTTCACCAGGGGAAATATTAAGACTAAAAAAGATCTTAAGAATGAATATAATACCGGCGGAAAACAGGAATCCGGCAAGTAAAAGCAGTGACCTTAAGGTAAGTTTCTTCATAATATACTGTACTACGCAAAAATAGGGATATTGTTATAAAGAACAAATCGGTATTAGGGGTTACGGTGTTGCGGTGTTGCGGTGTTACGGGGTTACGGTGTTGCGGTGTTGCGGTGTTACGGTGTTGCGGTGTTGCGGTGTTACGGTGTTACGGTGTTACGGTGTTGCGGTGTTGCGGTGTTGCGGTGTTGCGGTGTTACGGTGTTACGGTGTTGCGGTGTTGCGGTGTTAGGGCGTTGGGGTTTTGTGGGATCATAGCATTTGGGAATTATTTGTCAATAATTAATACTTTTACGGAAATTTGATAATTAATATTTATGAAAATGACTGTTTCAACGCTAATTTTGCTGATTGCAATCGGGATAGTGACCGGAATCATGGCCGGTATGCTTGGTATCGGAGGAGCTATCATAATGGTACCTTCACTTGTTTTTATCCTGGGATTCAGTCAGCAGATGGCACAGGGCACAAGTCTTGCAGTAATGCTTCCACCGATAGGTGCTCTTGCCGCATATAATTACTGGAAAGCCGGGCAGATGAACCTTAAATTTGCCCTTATTCTGGCAGTTTGTTTTATAATAGGTTCATATTTCGGATCAAAGATTGCTCTCAGTCTGCCTGAGGCTGCCCTTAAAAAGATATTTGGAATACTTTTACTCCTGGTGGCTGTTAAAATGCTTTTAAGCAAATAAAAAAAGGGTCGCCGCCATCTTAGCAGGACCCTTTGATTTACTCCCATGTTCCTCAGAACATTATCCCCAGGCTGAAAAGAAATGCATTTGGTCTGTCGTCCAAAGCAATTGTAGTTCCCAGTGTGTTCTCTATCTGGTTCTGATATTTCTTCAGACTTCCCTCATAACGAATGTCGAGTGTAAGCCTGTCAAAAAGATCCAGTCCCAATCCTGCCTGATAACCAAAAGTCATCCTTGAATACATTGTATTAAATTCCGGATGTTTTATAAGATCCGCAGGCGAATTAATAAGCAGAGATGCAGCCGGACCGGCATTAACTCTGAGCGGACCGAATTTCAGACCAATCATGACCGGAATATCAAGTTTATTGAATTTCTGGGTCTTCAGTGAATCAATGGTTGACTGGACATTCGTTACAGTATACTCGTTTGTCCTGGTAGAAAAAAGCAATTCAGGCTGGATGAACACCTTTTCTGTCCCTAACCTCAAAAATAATCCTGCATGAAAACCATATTTGGCACCTTTAACCTTATCAATGGTATAGGAGACATCTCCTGATGTCACAGTTTTGAGATCATCCATGGTAACGGAGGTTGTGTTCAATCCTGCCTTTATACCGAGATTTACCTGCCCTATTGCAGGCAAAACCATCATTACAGATAATAATATAATCAGAATTTTTTTCATAATTTGAATTTTTAGTTTATTGTCGTTATTCAGAGTAATGACTTTCATCCGAGTTTTCCTATAAAACGGCCGAACCCGAAAAAAGTTACGAAAAAAATCAGATTTCCTGATTTTCAGAACAAAAACGAAGAATGCCGGTATTATTTTTCTTTCAGAACTGATAAAATCTTCTTCTTCATTGTTTCGAATTCCTCTTGGTCAAAGAGGCGGGTAAGAAATACTATCTTACCATGACGGTCAATTATCACATTACGCGTAACTCCGGCTTCCTTAAGTGCAAACAATCCGAAAATTTCAGCTCCCGGATCGAGTGCAAGAGGATATGTGACACCTATATCTTTTTTGAACTTAAGAACAGTTTCTTCCGGTTCATCCCTGTCAATCCCAATGACAACGAGACCAGAGTTTTTGTTCGGGATCCAGATTTCCTTCTCAATAAATGGCATCTCCTTCCTGCAAACCGAACACCAGCTGGCAGTAAACTGAAGCATTACCACTTTCCCCCTGAGATCGGACAGCCTGTAACTTTTCCCCCCTGCTTCAACGATCTTAAAATCCGGTGCCATATCACCTGTTTTTACAATATAACCCCTGTCATCTGCATTTTGAGCATTGCTCATTAAAAACCCGGAGAAACATATGATAACTGCTATTAAAACTTTTCTCATTTTCATAATGTTATATAATTTTTACCAGTTCTGTCATTAAAATCAACAATGACTGGCAACTTTCATTTTTTAACTTCACAAAAATATTAAACAAATAATATCAGGATTCGTTCACTCAGTACTTTTAAAGATATTATTACCTTAGTAAAAAAATGATAAAATGAGGCTGATTAAATATTCTTTCCTGATCATATGTTCTTTGAATCTTTCCGTTCTCACCGGCCAGCTCACGCCGGCAGAAAAAGGTCTTCAGGCCATTACCGCCGATGCTATAATGGCACAGCTTGGGTTTCTGGCATCAGACTGGACTGAAGGAAGAGCTGCCGGAGAAAAGGGGGAGTATCTCGCGGGAGATTATATAGCAAGTATGCTGAAATTATACGGCGTCACACCAGGTGGGGATATTATTAAAGGTACAAATTTCCTTAGCTCCGGACAGATGAATGAAAGATCATATTTTCAAAACTTTGTCCTCATAAGGTCAGCACCGGCAGGTATACCGGTACTGAACATCAAAACTGAATCAGGAGATATAATAAAAACAACAGCATTAACATATAACGTTGATTTCACTGTCCGCCGGCTCTACAGACCAGTAGAAATACAAGCCCCTCTGGTGTTTGCCGGATATGGTTTCATAAATGAAAAAATAAAATATAACGATTTCAGCAGAGTTGACATCAAAGGTAAATTTTTACTGAAATTATCGGGATATCCTTCTTTTGCTGATAAAAAACTGAGCCCTTCGGAAATCAATGAATCATTGAGATATGCAGAAAACTATGCAAGAGAAAACGGAGCAGCCGGTATCATCGAATTCAGTCCTGAAATTCTGGTCACGGGAAGTCCGGGGATCCCGGTCTTCCTGAATATGGCTCCTGCAGAAAATAATCGCGCAGGGGGGATGACCAGGGCAAGATATTCTCTGCCGGGTAAAACTATGGCTGACGAATTCTTAAGGATAAACATCTCGGCAAGTGCTGCTGAAGAAATTTTTAAAGGATCGGGAATTAATATTACAGATTACATTAAGAAAAACATTTCGGATAAAGTATCTGATATTCCCCTGCTTGGCGGACGATCTGTCAGCTTCAAATCAGATATGGATATATCACAGGTACCTGTGAGAAATATCATTGGTTTAATTGAGGGAAAACACAATGATCAGGTAATAGTTATCGGTGCTCATTATGATCATATGGGCATCAGAGATGGTTATATCTGGAACGGGGCTGATGATAATGCTTCCGGGACTGTTGGTGCAATGACACTGGCCAAAGCTTTAGCTGCAACAGGCACCAGACCTGACAAAACAATAATCATAGCTCTCTGGTCATCTGAAGAACTTGGTCTTCTGGGTTCAGAATATTTTGTAAAAAATCCTGTTATACCATTGAAGAATATCCGTTTAAATCTTAATTTCGACATGATTTCAAGATATATTACGGAAGATAACAAAAGGGGGGTTGACATGACGTATACAGCTTCATATCCCGGGTTCAGGGATATTACAGAAGCGAATCTTAAAAAATACGGAATTGATCTTGAAGTATATTACCATCCGTCTGATGATCCGCCGGGTGGAAGTGATCACAGATCTTTTGTAAAGGCCGGAATACCGGTAATGAGATTCAAACCAGGGCACCGGGAAGAATATCATACGCCGGCTGATGAAACAGAGACTGTTGACCAGGATATATTCGAAAAGATAATACGCATCAGTTTTTTGAATATATGGGAACTGGCCAACAGTGAATGGTAGGAGGAGGTGGTGCGAGGGTTTGACGGTGCGAGGGTTTGACGGTGCGACGGTGCGACGGTGCGAGGGCATGAGGGTTTGACGGTGCGACGGTGCGACGGTGCGACGGTGCGAGGGCATGAGGGTTTGACGATGCGAGGTTTTTTTGCTTGTGTTAAATTTTAAATAGAATTTTATGAAAGTTATTTCAGTCATTTTTCAGGTTATTACATTAAGCCTGCTGTCACTATCAGTGCTGGCACAGGGTGGTCAGAATGAGAAGCTTCACATAATCGTCATCGGAGCACATCCGGATGATCCGGATAAAGTTGGCGGAACGGCATACAAATGGGCTCAGATGGGACATGATGTTCTCCTGGTCTCACTTACAAGCGGTGATGCCGGTCATCAGACACTAAAACCCGCAAAACTGGCAAAAATAAGAAGAGAAGAAGCCAGAAGAGCCGGAGAAGCTATCGGAGTAAGATATATAACACTCAACAATCATGACGGGAAACTGATGCCGACATATAAGAACAGGCTGGAAGTGATAAGGCTTATCCGGGAACATAAAGCTGATGTTGTCATCTTTCCGCGCCCCTATGATTATCATCCCGATCACAGATATACCGGAACGCTGGTTCTTGATGCGGCATATATGGTAACTGTTCCAAGGATATTACCCGGTGTGCCCCATCTTGAAAAAAATCCCGTATTCCTTTATATGAGTGACGGATTCATACATCCCGAACCATTTAAACCGGATGTATGCGTGATCATTGATGATGTCATTGAAAAGAAGATAGACATGTATCATCAGCATACTTCACAGATGTATGAATGGCTGCCCTATAACCGCGGGGGACTTGCAGATGTGCCGGCAACAGAATCCGAAAGAAGGGCATGGCTGGGCAAAACACGCAAAAATTCGTCAAATGCAGAACCCTACAGGGAGAAACTTATTGAGATGTACGGACCTGATAAAGGCAGTAAAGCAAGATACTGCGAATCTTTTCAGGATTCCGGCTACGGGTCACGTCTGACCAGGGATAACATCAAACGCTACTTCCCTTTCATAGATAATTAAGATAAAGACTGTTCTGTTTCAGCTCAATGAAATCATCACCTGCATCCCTGTATCCATATTCGAAACAATAGTGATATTTATGTCCGTCGGCAGTTTCGATGATATGGGTAAAGAAGCTGAAATTGTAACCCAGAGCGAACAATGCATCCTTGTGGACTTTATGCTTTCGCTCGTTGTAAAGATCGGCAAGTATCCTTCTGTTCTTCCGTAACAATCCGTGTACGTTTCGTACATAGTTATTGGTATCACGGTTCAGACGGTTATTGTAATTGTTTCTGCACTGATCTGAACAGAATTTCTTATCAGTGCGGCCGCGAATCGGTTCGCCGCAATCGAGACATTTCTTTTCCACAGCACTAAAGTTTTGATAAAGATAATAAAAACCGTTTACAAACGATTAAAACGTTTCGGTCTTTAAATATTCATATCTTTTATGCATTCTTTGTATTCCGTGTATTCTTTGTATTCTTTGTATTCTGTGTATTCTTTATGTTCTGTACGTATCCTCTATAATTAGTCAATTGGGAGCAGGGAAATCATCTTCCGGCCTGGTAAACGGAAAATAATTCAGGAATTTGATCAATGCAATTAAATTGATCGTCAGCTTGTGATAACAGATTATTAATCCTCTGATCCTGCTGATATCTGTCATGCAAAAACATCTCATTTACCCATCAGGAGGGCTCCATCTGTTTGCAAACGAGTGTACTTAGCCTTACCTTTGTATTAATAATCAGTAGAATAAGCTCAGATGAAAAAATCCGGAGTCCTTTTAATTATATTGATCGCAGTATCCTGTGCAACATCAAATAAATCCGGAATGGTTCCGGAGGATGAATTATTTGTAACCCGCAAATATGTTGGTGAATTCATTGATTCGCGTCATACTGATCCTGTAAGTTTCGGATCACCACATATTATATGGATAAAAACCACACAGGACACAACATTTGGCAGGATATCAGCCTATGCCAGGAAGTGTGATTTCATGCCGGGTGAGAGGCTATATCTGCGGAGAGTCTACCAGGCAACCGGTATGTTTGGGTATTGGATGTATCAGATCGAAAACAATAACAACATATGGTACAGGATCAGCGAGTTCCAGCATGACAACAAGGTACTTGTACAGACCTGGTTTTAACAGAAGATTCAAGATTCAAGATTCAAGATTCAAGATTCAGGATTCAGGATTCAAGATTCAGGATTCAAGATTCAAGATTCAGGATTCAAGATTCAAGATTCAGGATTCAAATTACCCCCTTTGAAGTGTTTCCTTCTTCAGATTTCCCCCTTTGAAGGGGGTTAGGGGGATGTAAATCTATGTAAAACACCCCCCTACCCCCCTCAAGGGGGGAGGCTTATTGGAAACCAATTGCCCCCTCAAGGGGGGAGGCTTATTGGAAACCAATTGCCCCCCTCAAGGAGGGAATTGAAGGAATTTTGAATCTTAAATTTTGAATCCTGAATCTCAAAGACCGCTTACTTTCTGTGCTATTTCATTTATGAGCCTGAAATCATTATCAGTACCTGCAGGATTCCATGGTGTACCTTCTCCTTCATCAGAAACAGATTTCAGTATGGCATCTGCTTCGGATTTCTTTCCCTCCATCATCAGTTTTGCCCAGTCAACAATTTTCCTGTTTCGGTTTGTTTCAAGCCATTTGTTAAGATAGCCTGAGGATTCATCCTGCCGGCCAAGTTTTTTAAGTGCCATTACCGACAGGAAATTAATTGAACTGTTACCCGCTGGCTTTCCGTCGTTATAATCCGCAACCTTAGCCAGCAGTTCAGCAGATAGTTTTTTATTACCAAGCTTTTCCTGTATCATTGAGCTTATAAAGTCTTCTGCTCTTTCATCAACCCTGTAAGGTCTTCCTACTCCAAGGTTTTCAGGCCACTTATATGTATTGTTCGCAAATACAAGTGCTTTTCCTGGCCGATTACCCGAATAGTATTTAAGTGCATTCAGCAGATTAGCTGTTTTCCAGGCGACTCTTCCTGATCCGGCACCTTCATGAGGCAGTATAACTGTTTTTTCCAGTATTTTAACACTTTCATCATATTTCCCGTTATAAAGTAAAGCCAGTGCATGATCGAAACTAATAATATATAAATCACCGGCAACTTTCATAGCCCTGGTGGTAATGTCCAGCGCCTTATCATATTTGTTCAGTGAGGAGTAATAAGTATACAGGACATGATATGGTCTCCAGTAGTTCTGGTTCAAAGACAAAGCTTTAAGCAGGTCGGGTTCTGCATTTTTCCCGGTTCGCTGAAGGAAAGTTCCCCTTGTAAGATAGAAGCTGTAACTGTCAGGAGTCTGACCGCATTCATTAAAATATCTTTCTGCCTTTTCATTCTGTTGTCTGCTCCAGTAAAACAAAGCTGAATAATATTTGGTTTTCCATGAAGGAACTTTTTTATCTGCCCATCCGAGGATATCGGCATATTCTTCCCTGTATGGAAACACCAGTTTGTCATCAGCTTTCAATGCCCTCTGAAGATACAGATCGCATTTTGATGCTTCATTAAGCTTATCTGCAATCCAGGCTGCGAGATAATCTGCAACCGGATTAGGTGTTGCATTTTCCAAAACGGCAAGTGCCTCTTTTAACAAGCCTGCATCAACATACCAAAGTGCAAGTTCAACATAAGTTTCATAGCTGAGTTCATTGGTTATTCTGGATTTAAAGATCCGAAGTGCTTCGGGATCCTTTGAGGAATAGTATTTTTCAAATAAGGCAAAATGATTAAGGGGGTCCGTTTCAAGCAGATCGTCCAATATCTTATTGTAAGCTGCATTATCACCTCTCAATCTGAGGATTACAGCTTGAGTACAGGATATGTTTTTGTCAATCGCATTAAAAAGACCAGCGTCATGTGCATATTCCCAGGCTTCATCAAGACGGTTCTCACGTAATGCTATCAGAGCAAGTTTATTTCTTGAAGCTGATTTATACTGGGGAGATCTCAGTGTGACTCCGAAAGCATCCCTGGCTTTCATATATTCTTTTTTCCTCGTCAGAAGTACTCCATAGAGAAAATTGGCATCCGGATCATACGTATTGAACCTTATAACTTCCAGGAGTTTCTTTTCAGCTTCATCATATTTCAGGTTTCTTATATCGATATCAGCAAGTCCTGTCAGGGCAGGTAAATACCAGCGGTCTTTTTCCAGACAACGCTTAAAATATCGTTCAGCATCTGTATATAGTCTCTGTTTGGCTTTTTCTACTCCGGTAGTATAAAGACCGAATACAGATTCCCAGTCAAAATCTTCCTGAATCACCAGTGGACGGTCAAGGTGATTTGCCTTCTCATCGGCCATGTTATATATTAATTCACCGTCAGCCAGTCTGATGATGACATCTTCTGATTTAAGACTGACAGTTTTCTCAAATTTTTGTTCCGGTTCCATGTCAAGTCCGAATTCCTGAAGGACCATACCGGCCAGGTCACGGATCTGTAATTTATCTTTTACAAAAGACAAAGCCTGAAATTCCATTTTATAATCAGTTCCTTCCTTTTGTATATTGAATATACCTTCCCTTGAAATTGCTTTAACTCCGTTTATATTGCTGACCGGAAACCATAATTCTGAGAATTTCTCCACAGTACCCGGCTCAAAGAACTGATGTTTGAACGGGCTCATTGTGCTTCCGTCACCTTCCTGGTTGAACAGGAGTCCTGTCTGCATCTCTATATATTGCGTATTGCCTTTCTCCGGGTCGGTCAGAAGGTCAACCCATATAGCTCCGTCCCGTGCCAGAGACCATATCCATATCTTTTTCCCCGGTTTTACCGGATGCCTCGTCCAATGTCCGAAACCCGCATCTTTATTCTCGAAATATCCTGCAAACCAGTCGGTATATTCACCAACAACGTGATAACTTTTTGATGAACCAAAATTATTATTACCATATACCGATACATCTCTTCCATCCGGAAGAAGCGGCCATTCACCCAATTCACCTCCGTGTCCTATTTCTGCTGTCCCGGGAAAATAAAAGTGCAGATCATCAGTACCGTCAGCAGCGGCTGTCTGCCAGTGGTAAAGTGATGTTTTCATATCCGTGGGGTTATTCCAGTATGAATTAATTTCAAACCAGGCTTTATCGGCTGGGAGGCGTATTTCCGCTCTCCACTGGGTACGTGAGGTAAGTTCAAGTGATCCGACAAAACAGGATACACTGCCATCATCATTTTTTCTGAAATAATAATCAACAGGTGTAGCAACAGTAGGGGCATGTCCGATGGAGCCAAAATTATGTTCAATACCGCCTGATGTCCAGGGGCCCCTCATTGCTATGTCCCTGAATTTAACTACATTATTATGATAAATAAAATATTCATTGTTCTTTTTATCGAGTGCGCCCCAGACTTTTCCCCCTATTTCAGGGGCAACCCACACCTTTATCCATTTATTCTCCAGAACAACCATCTTATGTTCCAATTGCACAGGCTTTTCAGAGAAGTAGTCATATCTGAAATACGGATATATCTTTCCCGGCCTGGCCACAGGGTCGGGATCACTGAAGGAATAAGTGGCAAAGGGGATCATCTCCTCCCTGATGCTCGCTTCCTGGGCTGAGGCAGAAGCCATTAATACTGTTAATAAGCTTGTTACAATTAGTTTTTTCATAGTATTATTCTATTTCAATTATTTAACCTTAATTATTCATAAGCCTGGCGATCCTTTTTGTGATTCACTTGTGAGGTCACACTAAGAACAAAATGGAATAAAGTAAATCATGAATATATGTTATTATGGTTTAATATTTTGTTTTTTAAGCAAATTTTATAAAAGTGAATAATTTTGTTTGCATCATTTACTGCGACAGAAATTAAACAGGAGTCTTACGTAATTATTTGAACTGCAAATAATACCAGTAAGTCTTTCCTCCAGTTTTTTTCATTTCCTCCGCAAGTGTTTCTTTATTTCTGCTGTAAAGGTTATATGCTGATCCGTATTCAAAGAAATCTTTTTCCGCTTCAGGTCTTAATACCAGGCCGCCAAGGTCGGGCATTTGTCTGGTGATATTCGAATATCCTACAACAGCTTCCTCCAGATGTCTCGGAATAGTCTTATAACCAAGAAATCTCATCATCCCTATCTCATTCACAGCAGATTTATAATCTTTCTCCAGGAGCATCCAGGCAAGTCTGTATTCGAAGGAAATGAGATTTGTGGGATTCGACATGAAAAGAAGGTTAATGTTTTGCCTGTCATCAGGCCTTATAAAAAAATCGTTCTGCGGCAATAACAGTAATTTCGCTCCAAGTTCTTTGTCTGCCATTACTGCCTCAGGCCCGTAAAGCATCTCCCGGAATTTCCCTGCAATTTTTCTGTAATGCAAGGTCTTTCCGAGGTCATTGATATATTTTTCCGCAGCTCTGAAGTTATTGTTAATCAACTCGGTTTTTATAAGCATAAGGATGTTCACCGGACGATAGCCGTATGCTACCATGGACTCATAAGCGATATGACGTGCCTCATTAATCAGTCCTGTTGCGTAATAGAAATGTACAGACCGGTTATAATACTGATTTACACGTGGGAGGCAAAGTGAACCTGCCCCGAAATCCTGTGGTGCATTGAACATCCTTTCACAGAGCAGCCCTTTTTCGGAAAGTGCAAGATTATAATAATACTGGGCTATTACATTGGCAACAGGTGATTCTTCCTGCTGTCTGATTATCCCGTTCCAGTCCTGTGACACGACCATACTTTCCATTTTTATTATTTTCACCAGATCCGGATTATATGATCTTAGCAAAGAACAGATCAGAAGCAGGAATATCATCAGTGTGAGAGAAGGAAGCAGGAAGAACCTTACCTTATGCCTCATCCTGATAAAATCTGAAAGCTTAAATAATACAGGCAGGAAAATACAGAATATTGACAGAATCAGCATTAAAAGCCTGAGCTGCTTTAATGGGTAAAAAGAAAGCGGATAGCCTGTAAGAATTTCTGCAGGCTGGTAGAAAAGGTAATTTTTCGAAACAAAAAAGGTAATTAAGCAGATAAGCAGCAACAGGACGGGATTCAGGAAGCGGAAATGATTCTTTTCATAAATCACTGACCAGCAAATAAACAGCAATGTAAATATGATTGTAAATGAACCGGTCAGGTAATAAAATAACGGAAGCAGTAAAATGAGAACGAATCTTCGAAATCTGTTTTCCGTACTGATTGTAAGAAGAAAATATCCGGCGACAAGAATAAAACCAAGGTTGTAATGTATAAAATGCTCATAATCTGTCTGAAGAACCAATAAAATTACAGAAGGGATCAATGCGATTATTTCCGTGAAGGCTGATGTTGGTCCAAGGATCCTGCCGATACGGACAAAAATGAAATAAACGGATAAAATAATGAGTGCAAGAAGAATTGATCCATAGATATTATTAAAATAACACTGCGTCAGAAAGTTACCAATATAAACGATCAGTCCGCCAGGTTTATGGATGAACTTACCAAGATATTCTTCTGAGTAAATAAATAGCGAAGCATTCTCCTGATAAAAGAAAAGGGTATTTCTGAAGAAGAAGAAATAAAGAAATGTCATAACAAACAGGATCGCCGGTATGATGATAACAATTATCCTGTCCGACTTTTCAGTATTAAACTTATTCTTATGCACCACTGTTAAAACCTTTAATATTTTTCATTCCCATATCTTTTATCCTGCATGGTTTTTACCTGAACCGGCCCATTCCATACAGCCTGGACAGGTTCAACAGAGGATGCTTTTTCAAAGTCACGGGGATCAAGATCCATCTTCCCTGTAATGAATTCCGGCCGGTTGAATGTTTTTTTCATTTTGCTGTAAAGTCCGGGATCCTTTTGGGGAAGTACAAAAGGTTTTCCGATACTGTCAGACGAATAGAAATAGCAAATATATGGTCTGGCAGAGAGTCCGTCATCCCTTTTACTACTGAAAACCAACCACTTGCCATTTGATGACCATGAATGCCAGCTGTCGGATTCATCACTGTTAACCGGCATTTTTAATATCCGGTCAGTGCCGGTATCAAGAATATACAGGTCTGCCTCTCTGTGCCATATTGAAAAAGTTCCGTAATCATGAAGGGTGAAAACAACCGATCTTCCGTCGGGTGAAACAGCAGGAAATGATACGCTTTTTCCCTTTGATGCAGCATCAAAGAGCAATTCAGTCCTGCCAAAGCTTCTTGTGTCCTGATCGAACGCGATCCTTACGAGATCATAATATACCTGTCTGAAATCGAAGCCCTCCTTTACCTGCGGGGTCCGGCAAAAATACAGGTATTTGCCATCCGGTGACCAGCAGGGGAAAGTCTCCATATAGCTGATTGTATCTGCCTGATTACAGGCCATTATCTCATTTTTTTCCACATCATACAACACCAGTGATGAGAAAAGGTCAAAGACCTCAATATTCTTTTCAGGCCGCGAATGAAATGCCTGGACCGTTTTGTTTGATGAAAAAGCAACATATTTTCCTGAAGGGTGCCAGGAAGGATAAACCGTATTTGCGGGCATTTCAGCGGTTTTCAGTGACTTTCTCACTACTGTGCCATTCTCTGTAAAATATGTGCCGGATACTGAACCCCTTACATGAAGCAGCATCTTTGACGGATCATTCTGAACAAATGAATGGCAGTTGATACAATTGTTATCGAGAAGCTGATTTTCAAGGATTGATTTTCCGGAAAAGTCTTCTGTCGATCTCTGTACAATCTTCATATCGAGCCATGCTTCATATCCCGGATACAGCAATCTGTAAACCAGGTAAGGATCCACCGCTTCTTCCGCAATATAAAGGGTAACAGGTGAAAATTTTATTATCTTACCTTTTTCCGTATTTGCAGATACTTCCACAAACACCTTCCCTCCCCTGTTCAGTGATAATAATTTTTTCCAGTCTTTGAGCGGGAACCTGACTTCACCGTCAGATGACTTTACTGAAAATGCGTATCCTGCTGAACTGTAGATTCTTATGTAAAATGACGAACCTTTTTCTTTTATCTCAAAGTTAAGCGGTGCTATGTTCCATGGTATTGTTACTTCTGAAATATCAGGTACCGTCAGCGGTAACCTGTCAGTTTCAGAAATTTCTTTATCCGGATAGTTTCTCAGACAGCTTACTAAAACTAAAGATATCAAGGTGACCAGTAATATGTATAAGAACACACTGCCAGCTTTATAGTACTGATCTTCAATCAATTTCATTAATATTTTTATTTACTGGTTGTTATGATCCGGAACATTAATGATGTATTTTGAGATCGCAACCAAATTTATGGATAATATTCGTTTAAAAAAAAATGGAAAAAAACAACAAATTTTTTATGATATTATTGATATTTAACATAATTTAACAAACTGTTTAAAGCGGGGATGATTTTTCAAATACTTTTCATTAACAAAATAATGGATCCTATATACAAATCAGCAATGGATATCAAGACCTGAGCTGATATAATGTAGCTTATTCAATTTTCATTTTTTTACCTAAAATTAACTTAATTATCAACTATGAGAAAATTCACTTTTTTAATTGCATTCCTGATTTTAGCAGGCTTGCAGAGTGCAATTGCGCAAAAGAGCGTCTCCGGTACCGTGAAGAGTTCCGAAGACGGGCTTGGAATTATTGGGGCCACTGTTTTGGTGCCCGGCACCACAATCGGTACCACGACTGATGTCAACGGGGCATTTACCCTTAGTATTCCTGCCGATGCGAAAACACTTCAGTTTTCGTATGTGGGCATGAAATCGGTTGAAGTACCGGTTGGGACACAAACTGTATTCAATATTACTCTTGATCCTGATGTAATGGCGCTACAGGATGTAATTGTAACGGCGTTTGGTATTTCAAGGCAGACAAAATCCCTTACATATGCTGCACAGAGTGTAACCACGGATGCTCTCACGGAAGCAAGGAATCCCAACGTAATGACAGGATTAAGCGGGAAGGTATCAGGGATGTTGATCACACAGGCAGGAACTGGTGTCGGAGGTAGTACCAAGGTACTTCTGAGGGGTAACCGTTCGATAAGCGGAAGCAGTCAGCCGATCTATGTTGTTGATGGTATTACACTTAATGGTAGTATTGAAAACCTCAGTCCCGATGATATAGAATCCATTTCTGTACTTAAAGGCGCCAATGCAGCAGCTCTTTACGGAAGCCGCGCAAACAATGGTGCCATTGTTGTAACAACCAAATCGGGCAAGGGAGCCCGTCAGGGTGTTACAACAAGTCTGGGTTTCACATATCAGGCAAACCAGGCCATGATCCTTGAAAAAGTTCAGAATATTTACGGACAGGGTGCCAATGGAACATATGCTAAAGCCGCTACAGTATCATGGGGCCCTAAAATGGAAGGTCAGATGGTTGATCACTGGTCGAATGATCCCAATTATGAAATGTTTGGCAAACAATATGCATTTGAACCGCAACCCGATAATATCAGTGATTTCTTCCGCACAGGTCACAGTTTTTCAACAAACCTTGGAGTAAACATAAATTCGGAATTATCGAATATATTATTCTCCTATACAAACAGTAATGATGGTGGTATTGTTGACGGCAACGATCTGAAAGGACACAATCTGAATATACGTGTACAGTCAGACCTTACAAAGAAACTATCTCTGGATTCAAAATTGAATCTAATCAGAAGGAATTATTCAAATATATTTATAACTGGTGAGACCTTTGAGAATCCGATGAGGTATCTGTATATGCTTCCCAGAAATATCCGCTCGGAAGACATCCAGCATTATGAGTTCATCAATCCTGCCGGTCAGCTGAGACAGCATTACTGGAAAGTTAATGACAATGGTTCCGGAAATCCTTACTGGTCTGTTTATAATGCAATCAGGCCATCCAAAAGCCAGAGAGCCATTGCAATGTTCAGCCTGAAATATGAAATTATTCCCGGGCTGTCAATCCAGGGAAGATCAGGATTTGATGGCACGTATTCAGGTACTGAATGGAAGCGAAACAATGATACATATACAAATGCTTATTATGGTGCTTATGAAAAAACCAATTCAAGTTCATATGAATGGAACAATGACGTCATTCTTACCTTTAATAAGAAATTTGGTGAGTTCGGACTGGATCTAAATGCCGGAGGCAATCACAGGTTATATGAATATGAATATGTAAGCGGATCCGGTTCAATTTTCAACATTGAAAATATGTTCGCTCTGTCAAACACAAAAGACCCGAGACCGGGCGAAAGCTATTCCAAGAAAGTAGTCCAGTCCGTTTACGGATTCGGTGAACTATCATGGAAAAATGCAATCTTCCTTAATGTTACCGGCAGAAATGACTGGAGTTCGACCCTGCCGGCAGCAAGCAGATCATATTTTTATCCTTCGGTTGGTCTTACCGCGGTTCTTAACGATCTTATACCTATGCCGGAAGCTATCACACACCTGAAGCTCAGGGCATCTTATGCCGAAGTGGGTAATGACGCTTCAGCATACAACCTTTTCAGAACTGCATCAGTTTCACTTGGAACGATAGGATTAAGTTCATCAATGCCCAATGAGAATCTGAAACCTGAAAGGACGAGGTCAATTGAATTGGGTTTCGACCTGAGAATGTTCCGTGACAGAGGAAGACTGAGTGCAACATGGTATCAGACAAATACCTATGATCAGCTCTTCTCAACACCGGTTCCGGTAACATCAGGAGTAAGCAGTGTATATCAGAACGGTGCAGATGTTCAGAACAGAGGTTTGGAGTTAACTCTTGGTATGGTTGTGATAGACAAGCGAGATTTCTCATGGGATATCATGCTTAACTGGTCAAAGAACACCAGTAAGATCCTTGAAATTGCGGAAGGATTCAATGTCCTTTCCTTCGGCACGGACTTTATCAGGGAATATAAGCTTGTTGTAGGTGAACCTTTCGGTGATGTATATGCAAAAGGATGGCAGAGGGATGCCAATGGTAATGTAATTATCAACCAGGCAAACGGCCTGCCTCTTATTACCTCAGGTATGACAGTAAAAGTAGCAAATTATAATCCCGACTGGCTTGGAGGATTAAGCAATACAATAACATACAAGAACTTTTCTCTGAATGCTCTTATTGATGCCAGATGGGGCGGATCATATATTTCATTCACTGAAGCAATAACAGCAGGAAACGGTATTCTTGATTATACCGCTACCGGAAGGGAGGAAGGTTCTCTTCTTTTCGGCAGGGATGTTTTCAAGGATGAAAAAGGTGTTACACCTGAAGGTGCTGAAAACAAGGCAGCCACAAAAGCAGAATCTTTCTGGAATAATGTCGGCGGAAGAAATAACCCGGCCGGTGAAGCATTTGTCAGAGATGCCACAAATATACGTCTGAGAGAAGTGATCCTGGGATATAATCTCCCGAAAGATATTGTATCCAAAACATTCTTCAGTTCAGCAAGAGTATCTCTGGTAGGAAGAAACCTTTTCTTCTTCCTGAATAAGGCTGAACATTCAGATCCTGAAATTGTGAACAGTACATCAAATACAGATGAAGGACGTGAAGCATTCGCACTTCCGACAACACGTACTTTTGGTATATCACTTAATTTCGATTTTTAAATAGTAACAAGCAAAAATAAAATAACATGAAAAATCTGTTAAAATTTATATCTGTTCTTTTGGTTGCTGTCTTTCTCGGCGCTTGTACAAAGAATTTTGATGAAATAAATACCAATCCGAAAGCTATTACACTGGCCAGCCTTGATAAGTCATCATACGGACTTGTTGCAAAAAGAGCCATAGTTTATACTACCTATCTCAGGAACTCCAGCGGGATGCAGACATATCATTCTCTTTTCGGAGATGTCTATGCAAATTATTTTGCAACCACACATCCCAACTTCTTGTCCGACAGATATGTTCTGGTTGGAAGCTGGCTTAACGGATCACTGAGATCATTCTACCAGAATGCTGCACCTCCTATCAAATATTGTGTGGATTTTGCTGCGAACAATGATATGCCTGTTGAAGAGGCTATTATGAAGATCTGGCGTGTTAATGCCTTTGCAAAGTATGCCGATTCATACGGCGCCATACCTTATACCAGTTTCGGAAATATGGAAAAATCGGTACCATATGATCAGCTTCCGGCTTTATATGCGAGTTTCTTCACGGAGCTTGATGCAGCAGTTGATGTGCTTAAAGCAAATCTGTCACTTGGAACTTCCGCTCCTATGGCTGCTTTTGATGATGTTTATAAAGGCAGTATAGCAAAATGGGCAAAACTGGGCAGTTCGCTCCGGTTAAGGCTTGCACTCCATTGCAAATATGTTGATGCCGGCCTGGCAAAGACACAGGCTGAAGCTGCAGTTGCAGACGGTGTCATTGAGTCTCCTGCTGATAACGCAAAGGTTGCCACTTCTGTAGACTGGTTCAACGCATATTGTACAATCACATCATGGATGGAATTCAGGATGAGCTCCGATATGGAGAGCATAATGAAAGGTTATCTTGATCCCCGTGTTCAGTCATATTTCCAGGTTGCTCAGAACCCCGACAAAACAGATGATCCTTCCGGAGTGGTATTTGATTTTGAAGGAATGAGGAACGGTCAGACCAAATCGAACAGACAGGGATTAAGTTTTAACCAGAGCTCCTCAGACATGCACAAAAACTGGGTGACATTGGGTGCTGCAGGTCCGGCATGGAGAGTAATGGGCGCTGATGAATCATACTTCCTCAGAGCTGAAGGTGCACTTGAAGGATGGGCAATGGGTGGAACTGCCCAGGAACTGTATGAAAAAGGTATCAAGGCATCATTCGATGAATGGGGCTACACTGATTATCTGAACCTTGCCGGAGAGGATTATATAACAAGTACCAGAATTCCGGCAAGCCCGGGCACAGATCTGTCAGATCCCGGAACCGTAATCCAGCCTGTGTCGACAGTTCCGGTTGCTTTCCAGGCAAGTGCGGATAAAGAAACCCAGCTGGAGCAAATCATTACTCAGAAGTGGATAGGTCTTTATCCGGAAAACAGCCACGAAGCATGGACGGTACGAAGAATTACAAAATATCCGAAACTGCTACCTCGTCTTGAAAGCGAAGAACCTCTTATATCTGCAACTTCTCTGCCAACGAGGCTCACTTTCATCACAAGTGAATATACCGACAATGCAGCTGAAGTACAGAAGGCAGTTACCGGTCTTGGCGGACCAGATAACGGTGTAACAAAACTATGGTGGGATAAAAAACCATAACGAAAATTGAATAAATGAAAAAAAAGCACCCCCGGCGGGTGCTTTTTTTTTAAAAAATGATCAGCACTTTGATATTATTAACTATTGAATCATAAAGATAAATGCACTATTGTACTGGTTTGCAAGCATATATAAAATGTAACAATTTTATTACCATCAGTTTAACTTTTTTTAACTGAATTTTGCTATCATTGCAGAACCTAATCTGTCAACTGATAGTAACCTGTAAACTGAATTAAAAAGGTTGTTATTAAAAAAACTTTGGTCTATGGATGATATTTGCTGAAAAAAATGATAAACAGCCAGCTGAAGCTGTCGATTCAGCAAAATAACTATTACCCTAAATTCAATTAAATTAAATCTTTATGAAGAAAAAATTGTATTTATTCATGCTGGCACTGCTTACCACATCTGCTACGATATTCGCACAGGTAAGGGTAAGCGGTACTGTAACGGATGCTGACGGCGTTGCTTTGCCCGGTGTTTCGATCGTACAGGTCGGGACAACGGTAGGAACGACGACAGATATTAATGGTAATTACACTCTGAACGCCACAAATGCAAACGCAGTATTGCGTTTCACTTTTGTGGGTATGAGAACTGTTGAACAGCCGCTTAACGGACGGACCACAGTTAATGTAACCATGGAATCTGAAAGTATCGGACTTGAAGAAGTTGTTGTAACGGCTCTTGGTATTGCACGTGAAAGAAAAGCTCTGACCTATGCATCGCAACAGGTTTCAAGTGCTGAAATATCAAAAGCAAGAGACATCAACTTCATGAGCAGTCTTAGTGGTAAAACTTCAGGACTTGAGATCAAAAAAGCAGCATCAGGTGCAGGAGGATCAACCAGGACAGTTCTGAGAGGGAGCAAATCCCTGCAGGGTCTCAGCGAACCTCTGTATGTAATAGATGGTGTGCCCATGGTCAACCGGAAAGGTTCACAAGCCGGTATGTGGGGTGGCTGGGATGAAGGTGACGGTATTTCACAGATCAACCAGGAAGATATTGAAAGTATCAGTGTACTGAAGGGCTCAAATGCTGCTGTACTATACGGTAGCCAGGGTGCCAACGGTGTCGTTATGATCAATACCAAGAAAGGTAAAGCAGGAACCACAGATGTAAGCCTGAATTCAGGTACCATATTTGAAAATGTAATGCTTTATCCCGAATTGCAGTACAAATACGGTGCGATCAACAATGCAAAGGAAAGCTGGTCAACAACACCTCTTTCCAATTATGATGATCAGTTCGTGAAAGACTTTTTCCAGACAGGTTATAACCTTGTAAACTCAATTTCTGTCAGCGGAGGCAATGACAGAACTACCGCATACTTCTCTTATGGAAACACATCAGCAAGAGGAGTTATCCCGACAAATAAATACCAGAAGAATAACATTACTTTCAAACAGTCAACAAAACTCTTCCAGGACAAGGTCAGGATCAGCTCAAATGTAATGCTTGCCAATGAAAACACCGAAAACAGGCCGGCCAATGGTTACTACCTGAATTCGATGACAGGATTGTATTTCTTCCCGCGTGAAAGAGATTTTCAGTCATACAAGGATACTTATCAGGTATGGAATGAGGCAAGGAACATGTATCTTCAGAACTGGTTCGTTGCAGATCATCATCAGTCAAATCCATTCTGGATACTCTACAAGGAACCCAGGACAGACATCACCAAAAGAGCTATTGCAAGTGCAACACTTGAATATGATATAGCCAAAGGACTGAAATTCCAGACAAGGGCAAGTATTGACTATGCCGTTAAATCGAATGAACAGCAGCATGCTGCAGGATCCAATGCCACTAACGTTTCAACGAACGGAAGATGGTATTATAGAAAATATGACGATCAGCTATTATATGTCGATGGTATTTTCACATATAACAACCGCTTCGGCGTTTTCAGTCTTGATGGTCTTTTAGGTGGAAGCTGGCAGAAATCGGTTTACGGAGTTGGTGTTTCTGTAGATAATGGCACAAATGCCCTCTTCTATCCCAATGAATTTAATTTTCAGAACTTACCGACAAACGTTCAGGTATTGTCAACCCTGGCATCAAGAGCTATCAAGCAGGGATTATTTGCCAACGTACAGTTAGGATTCAAAGACATGATATTCCTTGATCTTTCAGGCAGGAATGACTGGTCATCCACACTTGCCGGAACCGGTAACGAATCATATTTCTATCCGTCAATAGGTCTCAGTGCACTTCTGAATCAGATACTGCCTATGCCTGATTTCATTACATTCTCAAAGGTAAGAGCTTCATATACTACTGTTGCAAATGAGGTGCCTTTCAACAGGGTAACTCCGTATCACTCAGTAACTGCAAGTGGTGGTGTCAGCAGAAATACCGTTGCACCTTTCACAGATGCAAAACCTGAAATGCTGCGCAGCCTTGAATTAGGTACTGAATGGAGATTCCTTGAAGGAAGATTCGGCTTTGATTTCACATACTATAATATTGACAGCCAGGATCAGTTCATCTCTCTGCCTGCTCTTGCAGGATCGGGATACACAACCTATTATGTCAATGCCGGTGAAATAATCAACAAAGGTATTGAACTTACTGTAGATGCCGAACCGGTAAGCACAGCTGATTTTACCTGGAGAACCGCATTCAACTTTGCCAGGAACAAGAATGAGGTATCTGAACTTTGGCCGGAAGATCCCGGAAAAAGAGTTGACCTTGGAAGTTCGGAAGGTTATTATAACTATATTGTTGCCGGTGGTTCATTCGGAGATCTTTATGGTTACAAATTCCTGAGAAATGATGCAGGGCAGATAATCCTTGATGCAAAAGGTGCACCCAGGAAAACCGCAGAACCGGAATTGATCGGCAGTCTTGATCCTGATTTCACACTTGGATGGAATAATAACTTAACATTCAAACAGTTCTCACTCGGCTTCCTTATCAATGGAATATTCGGAGGCAACTGCGTAAGTCAGACAGAATCGATGCTTGACGGAGCCGGTGTAAGCAAGAGATCAGGTGATGACAGGGATCAGGGCTATACTGAAATAAATGCTGTTAGTGCCGAAGGCGCCGCAGTAACTCAGATTGATCCTGAAAAATGGTACAGGGCAATAGGTGACAGGAATGGTATCCTTGAAGCTTATGTTTATGACAGGACCAATGTAAGGTTAACACAACTTGCGCTCACATATGACCTTAATCTGAAGTCACTTAATATACCGATCAAGGCAGCTGCTGTTTCACTGGTCGGACAGAACCTCTTATTCCTTTACAGGAATGCTCCATATGATCCCGAACTGACAATGAGTACCGGTCTGGGAGCTCAGTCTCTTGACAATTTCAATGTCCCGGCTACCAGGACTCTTGGTTTTAACATTAAACTTAATTTCTAACACTCAGACAGTTATGAAAAAAATAATATCTTTAGCAGTATTAGTGCTTTTGATGGGGTCATGTACTAAGAATTTCGACGAGATCAATACAAACCCTTATCAGATCACAGATGAATCACTGACCCAGGATTTTAACCACGTCGGGGCTTATTTCCAGGGATTGCTGGCTAATCTCCAGGGCCATCAGGTAGAGGAAGATCTACTTACAGACAGTTTCGTACGACATTTCGGAACTCCGACTCCGTTTGTTTCCAACAGAAACAATACCACGTATTATCCTACATGGAACAGCTTCTGGGGACGTATCTATGGGAGTGTCATGTCACCTTCACGACAGGTAATAAAAATAGCTGATGAGGGCGGATATGACGTATTCGAAGCCTGGGCCAAGCTGATCCAGGTGATGGGACTTTCAAGGCTGACAGCTTATCATGGTCCGCTTATCTACTCAGAGTACGGTAAAACAACTACACCTATTCTATATGACTCTGAGCAGACACTTTATAATTCTTTCTTCACTGTTCTGGATGAGGTTCAGACTGTATTCTCAGCAAACAAAACCTATCCGGGTATGAAGAAATTTGATGCAAGTTACGGTGGAGATGTTAATAAATGGATCAAGCTTGTCAATTCAATGAGACTAAGACTGGCTATCCGTATCAGTAAAGTGGCACCTGCACTTGCAAAGACCCAGGGTGAAAAAGCAATTTCAGATCCGGGTGGTCTGATACTTACAAATGCTGACAACTTCAACATATCACTCTATGGTGGTAAAATGCCGCTTGCAGTTATATGTTTTGAATGGCAGGATACCAGGATGGGTGCTGGTCTGGAAGAATTCATGGTCGGACTGAAAGATCCTAGAATAGGTAAATATTTCTCTCCTGCCAAGGATGCTACATTATATACTGACCATCCCGCATTTCCATATAAAGGAATTGCAAGTGGTGCTTATCTGGGAGCCAAAGATGACAGACAATTATATTCTGAAGTCAGCGAGGACTGGAAATCTGTTACATCCAGAAGGTTCTTCACAGCAGCTGAGGTTCATTTCGCCCTTGCAGAAGCAGCTTTGAGAAACTGGACTGGTGCAGGCAGTGCAAAGCAACATTATGAAGAAGGCATCAAAATGTCATTCCAGAACTGGGGTGCAGGCGGTGTCGATGCTTATATAGCCGATGCAACAAGCACACCAATCAACTATGTGGATCCGAAGGATTCCAGGAACAGCTATACCACCCGTTCGACAGTGACTGTGGCATGGGATGAAGCTGCCTCGAACGAGATAAAACTCGAAAAGATCATAACCCAGAAATGGCTTGATGCACTTACCAATGCAAATGAGGTATGGTGTGATCACAGGAGAACAGGTTATCCCAAACTACACTTTGTACCAAAGAACGACAGTAATCAGGACTGGGGTATCATTCCTGCTGATGGTTTTCTCCAGAGAATGCCTTTCGTTACTGCTGAAAGGAACAGTAATCCGCAGGGTGTTGCTGATGCAACAACAAAACTTGGCGGACCTGACGAGATCGGGACACGTTTGTGGTTTGCTCCGCTAGGCCCTAACTTCTAATCAGACTTCAATTTGATATAAATTAAAAGAAAGCGCCCTCAGAGGCGCTTTCTTTTTTTAAGTCCTTCCTTGCCCCTCGTCCCCTCCTCCCCTCTTCTAATAAGCGTCAAATGGGGAAATGAAGTTGATAATTGTTTACCCATTCTATTTGCCCTTATCTCTTTTTCCCCAGGATTTCAATAACAATAGAGGAGATGTTATGGATAAAAACCCTTACTGTCGTGAAAGATTCTTCGCTTCACTTCGTTCCGCTCAGAATGACAGGCATTTATTATAGATGAAGGGAGGGAAGCCGGGGCGTTTTGCCGCTACCTTTCTTTATGAACTTTGGATTATTCAAAACGCCCCGGCTTCCCTCTCCCTCCACCTAAAATGCAATGTCATTTCGAATGAAGCCAAAACTGAGCTTGCGAAGGTTTGGCGTAATGAGAAATCCTTCTCGTTTGACAATAGAATCACGGATCAACACATCTTACCCTAATTGCCCGCAGGGTAGCATATCTGATTTATGAATCAAAACAGAGCGTTTTTAATACGTAGCTGTAACAACCAACCCTGGTAGCTAATCGCTTACAAACGAATATAAAAGATTAGCAGACGTATACAAATAATTAACTACCGATACAGCACAATAACATGACTTAAGTTTGCTGAGAGATTTAATTATTGTCAAACTTAACACAAAGAACCATGAGCAGTTCATTAAGAAACAGAGTCACTCTGATCGGAAACCTGGGTCAGGATCCACAGATTAAGGACCTTGATAATGGAAGAAAAGTAGCACACTTCACCATTGCAACAAACGACGGATTCAAGAATGCCGACGGACAGAAAGTTGAAGAAACCACATGGCATAATATCGTTGCATGGAACGGACTTGCCGAAACAGCATCCAAATACCTTAAAAAAGGCAGGGAAGTCGCCCTTGAAGGAAGAATTGTCTACAGAACATATGAAGACAAAAAAGGTATCACAAGGAATACCACTGAAATTGTCCTCAATGATTTTCTTTTCCTTCAGTCTTCAAAAGGTAAAGCCAAGGAAGAATAGAGAGAGGAACTGAGCTGTATTTCCTTCGTGCATTGAGGCTGTTTTTGTGGGAACAGCCTCTTTTAATATCAGGGATATCCTAAAAATCCGTCAGGTCCACATTTTTCCGGTAATCACCCAGAAGATGTTCTGCAAAATAGTACCACATCATTCTGTCGAAATATGCAGTGGCATTTCCGAAAGCATGTCTCTGACCGGGAAGAATCATGAAATCAAAGCGCTTATTGGCTTTAATAAGTGCATCAGCAACCCTTAGTGTATTTCCGGGATGAACATTATTATCAATATCCCCATGTACCAGCAAAAGATGCCCCTTCAGGCTCTTTGCAAGATCCTGGTTTTTAGCAATTTCAGCCTTAAAGACTTTTTGTATCT
>CAYQZL010000022.1:37486-38212 GCA_964421975.1 uncultured Rikenellaceae bacterium | reverse complement strand
GGAGCATAAGATTAATCCGTCTGTCTATAATTGCTTTACTCAGCTTGAAATCCGGGATGCCGAATCGTAAAATGCCTCCGGGTTTTTCATCTTTCTCGAAAAGTGTTACGGAATGCCCTGCCTTATTGAGAAGATCGGCAACAGCAAGTCCGGCCGGACCACTGCCTATTACAGCAACTGTTTTACCAGTCCTTGTTTTTGGCGGATCTGCTTTGATGTAACCTTCTGCAAATGCTTTTTCAGTAATCGCAACTTCATTTTCACGTATGGTAACAGGCTCCTTATTAATATTCAGGACACATGCATGTTCACAGGGGGCCGGGCAAATCCTGCCAGTAAATTCAGGGAAATTATTTGTCGCATGCAGTCTTTCATATGCACCTCTCCAGTTTCCCCTGTAAAGGAGGTCGTTCCATTCAGGAATAAGGTTATCTGTCGGACAACCCCAGTGACAAAATGGAATACCGCAATCCATGCATCTTGACGCCTGCAGCATTCGGTCCTCACTGTTAAGGGTCTGTTCAACTTCACTGAAATCATAAATCCTTTCATGAACAGGTCTGTTACCGGCTTCCTTCCTTTTTACCTTTAAAAATCCTAGTGTATCTCCCATAGAAAACAAAATATTAAAATTGTAAGAATTAATGTCTGCTCCCAAATTCAACATCCATTTCAACATCAGCTATCTTTTTCCTGAGTTCTTCAAGCTTCTGTTCCTCAAGAACC
>CAYQZL010000022.1:26646-37476 GCA_964421975.1 uncultured Rikenellaceae bacterium | reverse complement strand
ATTACCCTGATGAACATTGGAATATATTTGTCAGGATCTTCCAGTATCATTGCCGCTTTCTTACTTCCTGTAAATTCGAGATGACGTCTGATAAGGTTTTTAAGCTCGGAGAGATCGGCTGTCTGTTCAATCAGAGATAATTCAACCATTCCCATGTTGCAGAAATAATCGAAATTTCCCGACTCATTGAACACATATGCAATCCCGCCACTCATTCCTGCAGCAAAGTTGCTTCCTGTATTTCCCAGAACGACAATTCTGCCTCCTGTCATATATTCACAGCAATGATTTCCCACACCTTCAACAACTGCAATTGCCCCGCTGTTCCTAACGCCAAATCTCTCACCAGCCACCCCGGAAATGTATATTTCACCTCTGGTTGCACCATATAATACAGTATTTCCTATTATTATGTTTTTATCTGCCTCGAATTTTGATCCCGAAGGCGGTACAACAATTATTCTTCCTCCCGACAGACCCTTTCCAAGGTAATCATTCGAATCTCCTTCGAGACGGAGTTCCACACCGGGAGCCAGGAAAGCCCCGAAACTTTGTCCGGCTGATCCCGTTAACCTGCATGTGATCGTTTTGTCGGCAAGACCTGATGCACCATGCACCCTGGTAATTAATCCTGATAACATTGCTCCTGTTGTCCTGTCAGTATTCCTGATATTCTTTGTAATTACCACAGGTTCCCCGTCATAAATTGCTTTTTCCGCATCTTTTATCAGATCAAGATCAAGTATATTTTCAAGTTTGCTGTTTTGTCTTTCAACACAACGAAGTGAATTGACATCGGCACCTGAAGGCATTGTGAGCAGTCCCGAAAGGTCAAGTTTCCTGGTTTTCCAGTTGTTTACAGCAGGATTTCTTTCAAGAAGGTCCAGTCTTCCAATTATTTCATCAAGTTTTCTGAATCCGAGTTCTGCAAGGTATTCACGTACTTCTTCTGCAAGGAAAGTAAAGAAATTGACCAGATAGTCTGCTTTCCCAAGAAATCTTTTTCTCAGTTCGGGATTCTGTGTGGCCACACCCACAGGACAGGTATTCTGGTGACATTTTCTCATCATTACACAACCTAGTACTATAAGGGCGCTTGTGGAAAATCCGAATTCCTCGGCTCCCATCAATGCTGACATAATTATATCCTTTCCGGTTTTCAGTTGTCCGTCTGCCTGGATTATCACTTTCCGGCGCAGGTTATTCATAACAAGAGTCTGTTGTGTCTCTGTAAGTCCAAGTTCCAGAGGCAGTCCGGCATGCTGGATTGATGATGTCGGACTGGCACCGGTCCCTCCCTCAAAACCACTGATGGTTATCAGATCAGCACCGGCTTTTGTAACACCGGCTGCAATTGTTCCTACTCCACTTTCCGAAACAAGTTTGACACTTATTTTTGCATCGGGATTTACATTCCTGAGATCAAAAATGAGTTGAGCAAGATCCTCAATTGAATAGATGTCGTGATGGGGTGGGGGTGAGATAAGTGTTATCCCGGGTATTGAATATCTGGTTTTTGCAATTATCTTATCAATCTTATGACCGGGCAGTTGTCCTCCTTCACCCGGTTTTGCCCCCTGAGCGATCTTTATTTGTATCTCATCTGCGTTGACTAGATATTCGGCAGTAACACCAAACCTGCCACTGGCAACCTGTTTTATTGCACTTCTGGTACTTGTTCCGTCAATACCCGGTCTGAAGCGTTCAGGATCTTCACCACCCTCTCCTGTATTACTTCGTCCGCCTATCCTGTTCATTGCCAGGGCCAGAGCCTGATGAGCTTCAAGACTTATGGCTCCATATGACATTGCACCCGTTACAAAGCGTTTCATGATTTCTGCAGCCGGTTCAACCTCGTCTGGAGGTATTGGATTCTTTTTCCATTGAAGCAATCCTCTGAGAAAGCCCGGTTTGGCAGTATTGGCATCTGCGATACGTGAATACTCCCTGAAAATATTACGGTCACAATTCCTTGTACTCCATTGAAGAAGAGCCACTGTTTCAGGATTCCATCCGTGATGTTCCCCATGTTTCCTCCATGAATAAACTCCTTCGATGAGCATCTGTGATCTCTCTTCACCAGAAAATGCTTTTCTGTGTGGAATAAGTACTTCTTCGGCAATTTCTTCCATGCCTATTCCTCCGATCCGTGAAGTAGTACCTTTAAAATACCTTTCAATAACATCATGATTTATCCCGACAGCTTCAAAGATCTGAGATGACCTGTAGCTCCTGAGTGTGCTTATACCCATCTTAGACATGATCTTAAGCAGTCCCTTGTTAACGGAGCTTATATAATTTGTTTCGGCTTTCTGATAATCAAGCTGAATGGCTTTGTCTCTGACGAGTTTTTCAATTATTGCAAAACTCATATACGGATTTATTATACTGGCCCCATAGCCGAACAGGAGGGCAAAATGCATTACTTCCCGGGGTTCGGCACTTTCTACAACGATGTCTATCTGCATCCTCTTCCGTTTTTCTATCAGATGATGATGCACAGCAGAAACGGCCAGTAAAGAAGGTATAGGTGCGACATTTTTATCTATGCCTCTGTCTGACAATATAATATAGTTGTTCCCCTCATCAACAGCCTTTTCTGCATCAAGGCAGAGACTGTTGACAGCTTTGATGAGACCATCTGCTCCTTCAGAAGGATCGAAATGCATATAAAGGTTCACCGAGGAGAAGCCTTTATATTTCAGATTCCTGACTACCTGGAAATAGGTATTTGTAATAACAGGATTCCTGAATCTTACCATCTTAACCTTGTCGGGTGATTCATCGAGAAGGTTTTGCTGAAGTGAACCCAGATATCCGGAAAGAGTCATTACAAGCTCCTCCCTGATTGGATCAATAGGTGGATTTGTTACCTGTGCAAATAGTTGTTTGAAATAATTGAACAATCTGCACGGCTTTTCAGACAGTACAACAAGGGGTATGTCATTACCCATCGAGCCTATCGGTTCTTTCCCTGTTGCCGCCATCTCTTTAATTAACTTTTCTATATCCTCGACCGAGTAATTGAATGCAGTTGAATACTTTTCATGATCCTTGCCCATGTCGGGTGAAATGATGTGTCCGGTCTCGATCTCTTCGAGAGCCACCATATTTTCATTTATCCATTTTCCATAAGGGAATTCGGATGCAAGTTTGTTTTTCAGTTCATTATCATAATATACTTTTCCTTCCCCGGTATCGACAAGAAGCATTTTCCCGGGTTTGAGGCGACCCTTTTCCCGTATCTCTTCCGGAGGAAAGGTAAGCACTCCTGCTTCAGATCCCATGACTATCAGATCGTTGTCGGTTATAAGGTATCTTGATGGGCGTAACCCGTTTCTGTCAAGCATCCCGCCAATATATCTTCCGTCCGAGAAGATCAGAGATGCCGGTCCGTCCCATGGTTCCATAAATGTTGAATGGTAATGATAAAATGCTCTCAGCTCGGTCGATATGGGATTCTTTGCATTGATTGATTCCGGAATAAGGATCGACATAGCATAAGGCAATGATTTTCCACTCATTACCAGGAATTCCAGTACATTATCAAGTGAAGCCGAATCGCTTTTCCCTGGTTCAATTACAGGATAGATCCTTGAAAGATCTCCAAGCCGGTCAGATCTGAGAATGGATTCTCTCGCTTCCATCCAGAGCCTGTTACCTTTTATGGTGTTGATCTCTCCGTTATGGCCGAGCAGTCTGAAAGGCTGGGCAAGATCCCAGCTGGGAAAAGTATTTGTGCTGAATCTGGAATGTACAAGTGCGATACCGCTCTGCAACCTTTTATCCGTAAGGTCACAGAAATATTCTCCCAGCTGTATGGATGTCAGCATTCCCTTATATACCAGTACTTTTGTTGACAGACTGGGAATGTAGAAAAACTTCTTTTCCTTTATATCTGATTCCCTTATTGCCCTTTCGGTCCTTTTCCTGATTATATAAAGTCTGCGCTCAAGCTCATCCTGCTTTATGTCTGCTTCAAGCAGTATCTGTTTTATAAATGGCTCGGAAGCCAGAGATATCTCTCCAAGTACAGTATTATTTACCGGTACATCCCGGAAACCTATAAGTGAGACCCCTTCTTCTTTAATTATTTCAAGAAGTATATTTTCACAGGCAGCAGCATCATTTTTATCGCGGGGAAGGAACAGCAATCCTGTTCCGAATTGTCCTTCAGGAGGTAACTCATATCCCTGAATGAGGTAAAAGTCACGCGGAACCTGTATCAGCACACCGGCACCATCGCCTGTTTTGCTGTCGGCACCTTCTGCACCCCTGTGTGTCATATTTCTCAGAATGTCAAGCCCGCCGGTAATTATTGAATGAGATTTTTTCCCTTTGAGATGTGCCACAAAACCAATACCGCAACTGTCATGTTCAAATTCACTTCTGTAAACTCCTTTTGCTTCAGACTGTTCAACTTTCTTTGTCATTTATGCTGTTTTTATTTCTCATAAAAAAACCGTTCTCTCATTTACAGGAGAACGGTCAAACCCTATGCAGATTATTCTACCATTCCCGGTAATCTCCCGGATTCCTGTTATTGAAATTTATTATCACAATAATGGAATTTAACCTGGTTAATTTTATATTTTGATGCAAATATATTGTAAATACTATATAATATCAAATAAAATGTAAAAATAATTAATAATATATTGCAAAAGGCTTAAATAAATATAATATGTATAAACTAAATCTCTCTACTATCGTTGAAAATACTATTCATCTGCCGACTGGAAATTCGTTCATTTTTTCCGAAGTGATGAAAGATGTGTTCCTCCGGATGACTGTAAGAGTAATTACTGTAACCGAAAAGTTATTAACAATGCGGATTCAATAACCTTTCCTGTTACCGGACGATCAAAGTCCCGTATTATCGGACAGATTTTCAGGAAAGAATATGATTATCCGGCTTCTGATATCAGGCCTTCGGATGGTATTGTTACCTGGCTGCTTGACAAAGGAACGGCTGCAGAGATCAGATGAAAAAAGATGTTAAAAACTTAAAGCAATTCTTTAATGTGAAATTTTTATATTGAGCAGGTTGTTGAATCAAAATATTAAATGTCATGTCACACGAAAAAGCAAAACAGCAGGCAAATGTTAAAAAGAAAGCCACAAAAACCCTGAAGGAAAAACGGGCTGCCAAGAAGACCAAAAAAGCCGAAAAGAAAAAATAAATACCAGAATACAGGCTTTTAGCTGATTTGCATGCAGGTCCCGGGTGTCCTGCAGGTATAACAAAAAAAAGAGGCTGTCGTGGCAGCCTCTCTTAATTCTATATGCAATCTTTTATTGTACCCTTTTTACATTAACTGCATTAATACCTTTCTTACCTTCGGCAAGTTCAAAGGTGACCTCATCATTCTCTTTTATTTTATCAACAAGACCTGATGCGTGTACAAAATATTCATTGTCCGAATCATCATCTTTAATGAATCCGAAACCTTTCGAGACATTAAAAAATTTAACCTTTCCTTTGTTCATTGTAATCGTGTTTTAAAATTAAGGGCGCTAAATTACATAATTTTATTTATATATCATTTCTTATTCGTGTTATTTTAATAACATTGCAGAAAATTATTTTTATACAGGCCGGTTTATTTCATCTTACATAAGTGACTTATAATGAGAAAATGGCGAATTGAAGATTCTGCTGAATTATACAATATTAATGGATGGGGAGTTGATTATTTCTCTATAAATGAAAATGGCAATGTAATTGTAACCCCTCTGGAAAACACCCCGGGAGTTGATCTTAAGGAACTGATAGATGAGCTCGTACTCAGGGATGTTACAACGCCTGTACTGGTACGGTTCCCCGATATACTTGATGATCGTATAATCAGTATTTCCGATTGTTTCAGGAAAGCTTCGGAAGAATATGAATATAATGCCCAGAATTTTATAATCTATCCCATCAAAGTAAACCAGATGCGACCTGTGGTTGAGGAGATAGTAAGTCATGGGAAAAAGTTCAATATCGGCCTCGAGGCAGGATCCAAGCCTGAGCTTCATGCAGTAATAGCAATAAATACAGATCCCGAATCTCTTATAATATGCAACGGATACAAGGATGAAGATTATATTGAACTTGCGCTTCTGGCGCAAAAAATGGGAAAGCGTATCTTTATTGTTGTTGAAAAGCTCAATGAGCTAAAACTTATAAATAATATTGCAAAGCGGCTCAAGGTTAAGCCGAACATCGGAATAAGGATCAAACTGGCATCAGCCGGAAGCGGCAAATGGGAAGAATCCGGTGGTGACATCAGTAAGTTTGGGCTTACTTCAAGTGAATTACTCGAAGCTATCGATTTCATAGAAAAGAACAAGCTTAAGAACTGTGTCCGTCTGATACATTTTCATATCGGGAGTCAGGTAACAAAGATCAGGCGTATCAAAACAGCGCTCAGGGAAGCTTCACAATTTTATGTTCAGTTACGGAAGCTGGGTTTCAATGTGGAATTTGTTGATATAGGAGGAGGGCTCGGCGTAGATTATGATGGTACAGGGTCATCCAACAGCGAAAGCAGTATCAATTACACTCTCCAGGAGTATGTGAATGACTCTGTAAGTACCTTCGTTGATGCAAGCAATAAAAACAATATCCCCCATCCGAACGTAATAACTGAATCAGGCCGTTCCCTGACAGCACACCATTCGGTACTCATTTTTGAAGTACTTGAAACAGCCACTCTTCCGGAATGGGATATTGAAGAAGAACCAGGTGAAAATGATCATGAACTGGTAAAGGAAATATATTCTCTCTGGGACAATTTCAATCAGCAGCGGATGCTTGAAACCTGGCACGATGCACAGCAGATAAGGGAAGAAGCCCTTGACCGTTTTAGTCTGGGTATAATTGACCTCAGGACCAGGGCACAGATTGAAAGACTTTTCTGGTCCATAGCCAGACGTGTATATCAGATTGCCGGTAAATCGAGACATGTACCGGAGGAACTGAAGCAGATTTCAAGAATATTGTCTGATAAGTATTTCTGTAACTTCTCACTTTTCCAGTCACTTCCGGATGCCTGGGCAATCGATCAGATATTCCCGATAATGCCTATACACAGGCTGAATGAACAACCGACAGTTGCAGCGACCATACAGGATATGACTTGTGATTCAGACGGCAAGATCGATAATTTCATAGCAACCCGCAATAGTCCACATTTTCTGCCGGTACATCAGCTGAAACCAAGAGAACCTTACTACCTGGGTGTTTTCCTTGTCGGCGCTTATCAGGAGATACTCGGAGATCTTCATAATCTTTTCGGCGATACAAATGCCGTCCATGTCTCAGTTGATGAGGAAGGATACAGAATAGACCAGGTAATTGACGGCGAAACAATTGCTGAAGTACTCGATTATGTACAGTATAATCCGAAAAAAATGGTCAGAACTGTCGAATCATGGGTCACTTCTTCAGTGAAAGCCGGGATAATAACACTTGAGGAGGGAAGAGAATTCCTTTCCAACTACAGATCAGGTCTGTATGGTTATACTTATCTTGAATGACTTTCCTGAGATTATTATTTAGTATCTTTAGGTTTACTGAAATTTTTTTCTAACTTGTAATTCCGAACTATAAACCTTTTAATATTAAGAACTATGAGTAATTCTTCATTTGATTTCAATGCTCTGATCAGGGAATCCAAAGATGTCCTTAAAGATCCGAAAGCCTATTTCTCAACCCTGAAAACCACGGGGGGAATTGCTGAACCCGTTATAAAAGCCGTGATTTACGGACTGGTAGCCGGTGTTTTTATTTTCTTATGGAGCCTTCTGAAAATAGGCCCGGTTTCAAGCGGACTGATGGGGGGAGCCATAGGATTTATGGCTGTAATCTGATATGTTGTCGGTGCAATTATCGGATTATTCATTGGTGCAGTTATATTGCTCGTCATTTCCGCTATCTGCAAGGGAAGTACGGATTTCGAGTCAAATATCAGGGTTACTGCAGCATTGATGGTGATGATGCCCATATCCGCATTTCTTGGATTTTTCATGGGAATCAGTATTACTCTGGGTACTATTGTCAGTCTTGCTGTCTCACTTTACGGGCTTTACCTTTTATATCACGGTCTTACCCAAACACTGAAAGCTGATGCCGGAACTTCAAAGGTGGTTGTCCTTATTCTTGCTGCACTCATCATACTCTTCTCAATCATAGGTATCGGAGCAAGAAAAAAAGCTTCAAAATTCATGGAAGATTTCAACAAGGAAGATCTGAAGGAACTTATTGAAGATGCAGGAAATAATTAATAAATAAATCAGATATAAAACATCCCGAAGCCCGGTTGATTTAATTTACCGGGCTTTTTTTTCAATTGTTTTTATACATTTACATCCCTGCTTCAGATACCAGGATCAGGACTTGATATGGATAACAGAAAAAATTTCTCCGCTCTTTTTTTTAAGAACTGGTTATTCTCCAGAAACATAATTGTTGTTACGGCTTACAGGATACTAATTATCCTTTTCCTTTTTTCCCTGAGCAGGGTGGGATTTTACATCTTCAACCATAAAATGTTCCCCGGAATTACACCCGGTGAGTTCCTGTCAATATTACGGGGCGGATTACTTTTTGATATTTCTGCAACGGTATATATAAATATGGTATTCATAGTGTTTAATATAATACCGTTTGATTTCAGGTATAATACCACATACCAGAAATGGCTCAGCTATCTTTTTTTTACAACTAACGGGATCGCTTTTGCAGCTAACACCGCCGATTTCGTTTATTACCGCTTTGTATTTAAAAGGGCGACATCAGATGTGTTCGGGACATTTGAGGGAGAACCGGGAATTGTGAAAATGATCCTCAAATTCATGATAGATTACTGGCCGGCGACACTCTTTTGTCTCTTTTTATGGTTTCTGATGGTGTACCTGTATAAAAGGTTTGAACCGCTTAAACCGGAACCATCGGCCAGGAAGTTGTATATTATTACAAATATTCTTATTGTGCCACTTGTTGCCGGTCTTGTTATAGGAGGAGCACGTGGTAGCCTTAATGAATCGACCAGGCCAATATCAAACAGTAATGCAGCACGCTATGTTAATGATCCGCAGGATGTGGCTATTGTTCTGAACACTCCGTTCAGCATATTCAGAACTTCAGGGAAAAAACCACTTGACAGAAAGAGTTTTTTTGATGAGGAACAATTAAAAGAAATATATAATCCTCATTATACTCCTTCAGGAAATGAACCATTCAGAAAAGATAACGTTGTAATCATAATCCTTGAAAGTTTCGGACGGGAATATATCGGTTCCCTGAACAAAGATCTTGACGGAGGTGCATATACGGGATATACACCGTTTATAGATTCTCTTATCAGCGTCAGCCTTACTTTTAATGTCACAATTGCAAACGGGAAGAAATCAATTGATGCAATGCCCTCAATACTTGCATCAATACCTTCACTTGAAACACCTTATACAATATCACACTATTCTAACAACCAGATTGAAGGATTGGCGGCCCATTTAAGAAAAAAAGGTTATTATACCACATTCTTTCATGGTGCACTGAGCGGATCAATGGGATTCGACTCATTTGCACGTATGTCGGGATTTCAGGATTATGTAAGCTATGAGGATTATCCATATTCCGGAGATACCGATGGTATGTGGGGCATTTGGGACGAACCATTTTTCAGATTTTTCGGAGAAAGAATGAAAGAGTTTCCCCAGCCTTTCCTTGCATCGATCTTTTCGCTTTCCTCACATCATCCTTTCATAGTACCTGATAAATATAAAGGCAAGTTTAAGAAAGGACCTGTTCCGATTGCAGAAGTAGTCGGATACACTGATTATGCCCTGAGAGAATTCTTCAGATATATTGCCACGGAACCCTTCTTTAAAAACACACTTTTTGTAATTACTGCTGATCATACTAATGAATCGATCCATAAGGAATTTCAGAACAGCTATGGCTTCTATTCTGTTCCGGTTATTCTATATAAGCCTGACAGCGACCTGGGAGGTATCAGGAACAGGATTGCACAGCAGATAGATATTATGCCTACTGTGCTTAACTATCTTAATTACGACGAGGAATTCATTGCATTCGGAAATGATCTTTTCGATGATACTTATGAGTCGTTTGCTTTCAATACTAATGGAAGTACATATCACCTGTATATGAAAGATCATATTCTTATAATGATCGATTATAAATCAGTTGGATTATATAACTTCAGAACAGATAAATTTCTGGAAAATAATGTGAAGGAAAAGGAACCGGAACTGCTGGCTTTGATGGAAACCAAGCTTAAAGCAGTAATTCAGACATATAACAGCCGGCTGATTGATAATAATATGGTACTCAGAAAACCTTAACGGCTTCTACTTTTGTCCTGATCCTCCCCAATAAATACGGTTTATGAATTTTTTCTCAAAAAGAAAATAAAACAGGAATATCAGGCATTGATTTACCAGGGCTGCTATCAATCCGGGTTTTGATCCATACCATAAGGCTGTTGCATATGCAGGGAGCTGACCAATGCCGTACATGGGGTTGCTGAAGTATTTATATGGGCCGCTTACCGCGAAGTCACATATCTTCCTTCCAAGGAACATATCTTTCCAGTAATAAATTTCCACCGAAACCACTTTTGTTGCCCAGATCTTTATGATAAACCCAATGGCAATAAGAAGAGGAAAGATAAGAAAAACCATGCTACGGGGATCAGTATTATATAATGTTCCGGGCGAGGATGTTGCTATATACCCTATACTTGATCCGTTATGAAAAAACAGAAATCCCAGGATGGTCTCATATGCACAGATCGGAAGAGCGTCGTGTAGGGAAAG
>CAYQZL010000022.1:0-26636 GCA_964421975.1 uncultured Rikenellaceae bacterium | reverse complement strand
GGTACCCTTTCTTCTCGTCACCCCATTTCCTGATAAACGAGAGGCGAAAACCGTTCTCCGTTAGGACGGATGATATAAATCCGAGATAGAGTATCTCGGCAATGATAAAATATATTGTCGCAATTCCCGGGTTAAAAGGATCAAATATAGTGAGGTATAGTGATAGACAGAGCGAAGCTGTCATAATTATAGTCCTGAATAATGTTGCACTTCCCGGAACATATCCGGCCATGGAGATCACTATCTCAATTAGTTGCTTTATTGCTTTCATCTATAAGGAATTATTGTGCAGAAGGATTCAGGATTGCAATAAACTTCATTCCAGCCTGGCTAAAGCTTCCGGGGTAGAGCCGACAAAAAATATCTGGTTCCCCCGGTTACATTCCCGGATAAAATCTCCCAGACTTTTACCCGGGTACTTTGAAAAATCTCCTGTTATTGCAAGCCTTATCCTGTAATTTGAGAATTTCTGAAGGATCTCTCCGGCAAAGCCGGTCTTCAGATCAAAAAAATCTTTATTTAACGATGATTCATTGATAATTATATCATTACAATCTCGCTGACCTGTTTCAGCGATCAAATCAAGAATATCTCCGACTTCGGCGATCTTTTCAGTATTATCTGTCAGTTCTGCCACATTCTTTCCTGATGAGGTTTTGTGATATTTTATCATCCGGCTTATTCTTAATCTTAACTTAAATTATTCATATCCTTTGTGTTCCTTTATGATAACCTTTATGTCCTTTCGTGGTAAAAAAATTTTTACCACAAAGGCGCTCAGAGGATTACACAAAGGATTCACAAAGGAATACAAATAAATAAGAATATTTACGAATTAGTGTATTAGATCGCTGTTATTCAGACGGGAAAATCTTGTTTACGTATTTTGTCCTGATTGCTTTTTCAAATATTTTCCAGCCTTCTTCAGTCATCCGGTCAGGTGTAAACAAACAGATTCCGGCAGATCCGTTTTCTATGGATTCTCTTATTGCCGCTTCCAGTTCTCCGGGTACAAGCCCGTGGTTCTCAGGATCCTTCTCCGCAGCTTTCTTTTCCGGTTCAGGGCAGATGAACAATCCGCTGTACACTGGTTTGGAATTATTGATTGTCGTAACAGCTTCTTTTGATACTTCACCTATCCATTCCGGCCCTTCGAGGTAGAAGTCGTTATAATTCATCGGGAAGAATGCATCAATATTCCATTTATCCCATTCCTGTCTTACTATTTTTTTTGCAATCGAGTTTGGACCGGGGAATACAGCAGCATTGATCTGTTTGTTTTTGCCGTGGACCATTACTGTTAGCCGGTTGACCATGTCTGTTATGAGGTCATACCGGAATTGTTTCCATTCCTGTACAGATGAAGGATCAGGCACTGATTTTATATCAATACCGGTTTTTGCCTTGAAATCTGCCACACATTTATCACAGTAACAATAATCAAATTGAGGATACTCCCTGTCCATGACAAGACCGTATTTTTCCCAGAGTCCGCGAGCAAGAATTACATCGGGAAATCTGATAAAGTCGAGATGAATACCATCAACTTCGGGTAAGTCGGCAATTTTGCCATACATGTTTTCGAGGAAATGATAAACCTCTTCGCGGTTAGGGCACAGGAATTTATAATGATCTACATAGGCAGGTTTGTCATAAGCTGATTCGCCGAGGCCGTTAACTGCATACAATTCAGGTTTAAGTTCAGGGATGGGATGCTGGACAAGGGTCGGTATCCAGGCATGAAATTCCATTCCGGCTTCTTTTACAAGCTTGCCTATCCTTTTGTAAGTTTCGGGATCCTGTCCCCCGGAATACATCAATCCGTCTATTCCTTTGTCATGTAAATATTTGAATTTTGCTGTAAGATCAGCATCAGTGGCTTCTCCCGGCCCGCTCAGCCAGGCATAACACGGGATTTTTGCTTCTTCAGTAACGCTGCATGATATTAACAAACATAATACAACGAATGTCATTAGTTTTTTCATTGTGAATCAGTTAAAAAGGTAGTATGCCGGACGCCGCAAACCGGACGCCGGAATTAATACTGTAAATTCTGTATAAATTGTGCACTCTCTTTAAAGGTAACAGGATCCATTTCAACAAAGATATTCTTAATTCCACCCTTGCCGCTTGCTTCAAAGAATTCTTTCCAGTCAACTATTCCTTTGCCGAGAGGAACACTTTTCTGGTCAAGTAGCGAATAATCGGCAAGATGTGCCGAAATGAATCTTCCGGGATATTTGTTAAAATAATCCGCTGCTTTAATGCCTATGTTGATAACTGCAACCTGGAACTGCATTTTCACCAGTTCGGGATCAAACTGTTTAAGAAGAGCATCATAGATCAGTACACCATCTATTTTTTCAAATTCACCATGATGATTATGAAATCCGGTCTGGATCCCGGCTTTTTTTGTTTTTTCTCCTATTTTGTTAAGTTCATCAGCAGCTTTCATCCAGTCGCTCATTGTGGCATTCTTTGGTAATCCGAAGCTGGAGAGAATCATCTGTTTCTGTCCTGATTCCGTAGCAAATTTGATCCGGTCGTCAAGGTTATTCCTAAGCTCATTCATCCCATAATGGGTACTTTCAAACTGCAGGCCAAGGTCATTCATTATTTTGCGCATTTCTTTACCCGACATTTTCATCAGCGGACCAAATCCTGAACTTTCATATCCGGGAGGAGAGCACATCTCAACACTCTTATATCCCATGTCGGCCATCATCTTAAGAGTTCCCGCAAAATCTTTGATTAGCTGGTCCTTTATTGTCCAGACCTGGAAGCCGAGAGGGAACCTTACAGGCCTTGCTGGTACATGAGCATTCAGATCAAAAGGGATATGGGCAGCCATCATTGCTGATCCTATTCCAAGAGCACTTTTGCCTAAAAATTGTCGCCTTGTTATTTTATTCATTTCAGTATGATTTTATGTGTTAAACAGGGTTTCCGGATAATTCAACGGTACCGTAAAAATATAAAATCTGTGTAATTATATTATCTTTAAAGACAATTTGTTTGATCATTTCTGCATTTAGTGGTCATTTGCAAATTACAGTAAATTTGAATTATATGATGAAGAAGCTGTTTAATCCCGATATGTTGAAGATTATAGCTGTTAACATCATGTTTGTTATTGGCTTACATGGATCTGTTTACAGCCAGTCAATCGATATTCTCCTGAAGGGTGGGCATGTAATTGATCCGGCAAATAATATTGACAGCAAAATGGATTTGGCCATACTGAAGGATAAAATATTCCGTGTGGCTCCGGACATACCTGCAGGAAGTGCAGCCAGAGTGATTGATGTAAATGGTATGTATGTAACTCCGGGGCTGATAGATATGCATGTTCATGCCTTTCACGGCACAGAAAAAGGATCTTATATTGCTGACGGATGGGATGCACTTCCGCCGGATGGATTTACTTTCCGTGCAGGGGTGACTACGGTCGTTGATGCCGGATCAGCAGGATGGAGAAATTTCAGAAAGTTCAAGGAACAGACCATTGACAGATCAAGGACAAGGATCCTGGCGTTTCTGAATATTGTTGGTACAGGTATGTACGGCAGATTTGAAGAACAGGATGTTAATGATATGAATCCTGTTATGGTCTCATATATGATTAAAAGATTGTTCCCTGAGATCATAGTTGGTGTAAAGTCGGCACATTACTGGGGGCCCGATTTTACCCAGGTTGATCGGGCCGTCGAGGCAGGAAGACTGGCAAACGTTCCGGTAATGGTTGATCTTGGAGAACATCATCCGCCTTTATCCATTGAAGAGCTTTTTATGAAACATCTCAGGCCCGGTGATATATGGACTCACACCTATGCGAATGCACCTCAGGACCGTGAGGTTCCTGTCGATGAGAATGGAAAAGTTAAGCCCTTCATCTTTGAAGCTCAGAAAAGAGGGATTATTTTTGATGTCGGTCACGGCGGAGGGGCCTTTCACTGGAAACAGGCTATTCCATCAGTGCAGCAGGGATTTATAGCGGATGTTATAAGTTCCGACCTTCATATAGGAAGTATGAACAGCGGAATGAAAGATATGGCAAACCTGCTTTCCAAATTCCTTAATATGGGTCTCCCTTTAAGTGATGTCATCAAAAGAGCTACACTTAATCCTGCCCTGGCAATAAAAAGACCCGAACTGGGAAATCTCAGTCCGGGATCAATTGCAGATATAGCTGTTTTTACCATTCGCAAAGGTGATTTCGGATTTCTGGATGTCAGAGGGACCAGGATGAAAGGCGACAGGAAACTGGAAGCTGAACTGACCATCCGTGCCGGCAGGATCGTCTGGGACCTTAATGGTATCGGATCACCTGAATGGGATATGGTTTCCGGTGTAACAAGATGATTTACCTTTAAACATATATATAAGGATAATGGCTGGAAAGAATATTTTGATACAAAAACTCTATACAAACACACAAAAGTTTAAATCCCTGTTTGTTTTTTTTCTGCTGCCTTTGCTGATATTGATAATCTCCCCGTCAGGATTATTGTTTTCCCAGGAAATTGATATTCTTCTCAAAGGGGGTCATGTAATAGATCCTGCAAACAATATAAGCTCCGTGATGGATGTTGCAGTATCAAAAGGTAAAATAGTAAAGATATCGCCATCCATTTCTGAGGAAAAAGCCAGAAAGGTCATTGATGTCAGTGATTTTTATGTTACACCCGGTCTGATTGATATCCATACTCATGTATTTGTCGGTTCCAATACGGGATTTGCCGATGGTTTTTCCAGTGTCTCACCCGATGACTTTACCTTTAAGGCCGGAATAACCACTGTAGTTGATGCCGGCACTTCGGGGTGGAGGAATTTTCCGGTTTTTAAAAGACAGGTTATTGACCGGTCTCAGACAAGAGTGCTTACATTTCTTAATATAGCAGGTTCTGGAATGTCGGGGTTTCCTTCTGAAGAGGATGTCAATGATATGGATGCAAGGATGACGTCGCTTGTTGCAGGACAATTTCCTGA
This sequence comes from uncultured Rikenellaceae bacterium, assembly GCA_964421975.1. GTDB lineage: Bacteria > Bacteroidota > Bacteroidia > Bacteroidales > VadinHA17 > LD21. Next base: position 21,647 of record CAYQZL010000022.1, on the reverse strand, counting down.
TATGATCGTAGGTGTCAAGATAGGACATTACAGGGGCAGCGACTGGACTCCATTTGACAGGGCATCTGAAGCAGCCCGTATTGCAGGTATACCTTTACTTGTAGAATGTCACCTTCCGCAACTTCCTCTTGAAGGGATACTTGAAAGACTGAAAACCGGGGATATTTATACACACTCTTTCTGTGTTGCTTCTGACCGGACATGTCTCCTGGATGAAGATGGAAAAATCAGACCATATGTGCTTGATGCCATGAAAAAAGGGATTCGGTTTGATGTCGGACATGGCGGGGGAATGTTCCATTTCAGCGTTGCGGTTCCGGCTTTCAGGCAGGGTCTTATTCCGGACTCATTCGGATCTGATCTTCACCGCTCAAGTATGAATTCAGGAATGAAAAACATGCTGGATATAATGTCCAAATATCTTAATATAGGAATGACATTTGAAGACATTATCTTCAGGGCTACCCGTAATTCAGCAATTTCAATCGGAAGGGAAGATCTGGGCAGGCTGAGTGAAGGATCCGATGCCGATATTGCTGTTTTGAGCATAAGAAAAGGTAACTTTGGATTTGTTGATGCAGGAGGGAACAGGATGGATGGCGATCGCCGTATTGAAGCCGAGCTGACAATACGTGCCGGCAGAATAGTATGGGATCAGAATGGGATTTCAGCGAGAAAGTGGGTTGATGGTCAACGTATTAAACTTTAAAAACAATTATCAGATAAATTATAACCAATAATAAACAAATAATATGGAACGCAGAGATATTATTAAGAGTCTTACCATTCTGCCCTTTGCAGGAGGATTTCTCCCGATTGAGTCGGTTTTAGGCTCAGCCAGTGGTCCCCTTCAGCCCGGACAGAATCTATACCAGTCGATAGGAGTAGAACCTGTCATAAACTGTGTAGGTACTTTTACCATCCTCGGCGGTTCGGTTGAGCGACCGGAAGTAAGAGAAGCTGTACACTCCGCCGCTGGTTTTTTTGTTCAGCTTGATGAACTGGCCATGGGATTAGGCAGACGTCTGGCAGAACTTACGAAAGCTGAATGGGGTATGGTTTCTGCAGGTTGTGCAGCCGGTATGAAACATGTAACTGCCGCATGCGTTGCCGGTGGTAATCCCGAAAAGCTTGTAAGGATACCAGACCTCAGCGGTTTTGATAAAACCGAAGTTGTTATTCCCAGAAGCTCAAGGAATTCTTATGACCATGCAATAAGGAATATCGGTGTAACAATTATTACAGTTGATACTCTTGAGGAGCTTGAAAAATCACTGAATCCGGGAACAGCCATGATTTATGTTATGACCGGGAATGATACATTGCCTGGTAATAAGTTTGCCATTGATAAGATAGCAGCCCTGGCAAAACCTCTTAACATACCTTTCCTTGTGGATGCTGCTGCAGAAGATCTGACAATACCCAATGTACATCTTGAAGCAGGAGCAACAGTGGTGGCATATAGTGGCGGAAAGGCAATATGTGGGCCACAGTGTGCCGGATTGCTGCTTGGCAGTAAGGATATCCTTATGTCGGCATGGCAGGCAAGTTCACCACATCACGGAACAGGAAGGGACAATAAGGTGGGAAAGGAAGAAATGATGGGAATGCTGGCAGCAGTGGAAGCCTGGATAAAAAGAGACCATGAGGAAAAATACAGGACATGGCTGGGATACCTGGATACAATTTCCAGGCGGGTATCAGCTATCAGCGGCATCAAAACGACATTAAGAGAACCCAACGATCTGAACAACCGGAGCCCCGTTCTTCTGATTTCCTGGGAACCAGCCTTATTCAATATCACCGGTCCTGAAATTGCTGAAATGCTCGCAACCACACAACCGAGAATAGCTGTCCACAGTGGAAATAATGAACAGGACGGAACGACCTCATTAAGGGTTACATCAGGACAGATGCAGCCGGGAAATGATAAGGTTGTGGCAGACAGGATTTTTGAACTGCTGTCAAAGAAATATCCCAAACCAAAGGAAATGAATGCACCTGCCTCAGATATAAGCGGACGCTGGATTGTTGATGTTCAATACTACAGCAGCAAAGGCCGGCACACTTTTATACTGGAGCAGGATGGCAACTGGCTGCAGGGTTCACATAAAACCGATTTCTCTTTCCGTGAAATAGCCGGCACTATTGAAGGCGACCAGGTCAAACTGAGCAGCAGTGAGAGAATGATTGCAGACAACGTTCCTTATATTTTTTCGGGAACCCTGTCGGGAGATACTATAACAGGACAGATTTATATGGGTGAATATATAAATGCAACATTTACCGCAAAGAAAACTGATTACCATCAGTCACGCAGACCAGTCAGGTACCCGAAAGGCCAGCCCCTGGCAACCTGAAAGGGATGATTGGAAATTACACAAACATTTAAGGATTACTTTTGTTATATAAATATTAATTAATTAAAATCGCAGACATAAAAATATAAATGAAAAGACGTGATTTTATAAGAGTATCATCTGCAGCAGGTGTGGTTGGACTCATGCATCCGGTTTATAATACTGTTGAAGGTTCATTTTTTCAGGGAGAGAATGGTTTTGATCTTCACCCTTTTATAAAAGAACATCCTGAAGCAGTTTTCATTAACATTACTGATGTTTCGGCACCGAATGACAAACAGGCCATGCATGATGCAGCTTTTAAACTGGCCGGAGAAATGTTTGTTAAAACAACCGGGGGCAAAGGATTTCCACTATCTACAAGGGTCACATGCAAACCAAACTGGACATGTACAGGTAGGATTGATCCGAAGAATCCGGATTCAAATCTGGGTATAGCTACTGATGTTAATTTCGTTGAAGGATTCCTTAAATCCGTAAAGGCTTTGGGACCTGAAAAATTCTATCTGAGAGAGTGTGCCTGCCCGCATCAGTGGGAAGCACATGGCTATAATGCCATGGCACAGCGAAATAATTTCGACCTTAAGGATCTGAGTTCAAAGGATTACTGGGATCTGCCTGAAGGTGAGATCATTTTCAGAAAAGCAGACGGAGTGATATTTAAAGAGGTAGGGTTTATGGCACCCATGACTGCCGAAGATACCTTCCTCATTAATATAGCAAAGCTTAAATCTCACCAGATGGGTATCACGGGTGCAATAAAGAACCTGCAGGGTATGACGGGAAGAAAGTTTCATCAGTTCTGTGGAGGGCATTATGATATTTTCAAAACATATGATGAGCGTTATCATAAATTTTTCCAGCCCGATTATATGGACCGCATAACCGAGTTACAGAAAAAGCATGAGGAGCAGGGGATACCCAGGTGGAAGAGCCGGCAGGAGAGGCCCCCATACGGAGGTGGTCTGTTCATGGAACAGTGGGTTCAAAGAATGATTGATGCTTACAGTGTGGCCCCAACCGGAATAAATATTGTGGAAGGTATTTACGGACGGGATGGTGACGGTTTTTCCGGCGGGCCTCATAATGGCAAGGCAATGAATTTTATGAGCAATAATATAATTTTCGGAAAGGATGCATTCAGGGTCGATATTATTGCACACTGGCTCGCAGGACATGAACCCGGTAATTTCGGGCTGTTTCATTTAGGAATTGAGAGAGGTGTATCAAACGTTCTCGATCCCTTCGATATACCTGTATACCTGTGGGAAAACGGAAAAGCCACCAAGGTGAAACTGGATACATTCAAACGAACACCTCTTCTTACTCTTTATATGAGAAGAAATTATGATGGTATGAATGAAGATCAGTATCACATGGTTGATGAACCCTTTGATTATTCATCATGGAAAACCGGTAAACTGGCTTACGACAGTAAACCGTCAATCAGGGCTCTCGGGACTGACAACATGAACGGTATTGTGATGGAAGTAAATGTACCTGAGGAGAGCGACGTTTATGTCGATATCAAAAACCGTTTCGGTGATGTTGTCTGGCGTCTGAAGGCTGACGGACTTGAACCAGGCAGACATGAAGTGGTATGGGATGGTTTCTCGCAGCCCGGAATGTATACGATGTATGTTCAGGGTATGGGCTGGGATGCTGAACGCGAAATGGTCATTTATACCTGATCCGTAAAAATAATTTTACCGGATCATTACCCGGGATTATACCGGATAATGGTCCGGTTATTATTATATGGATGCTTTTGTCAGCTCTTCATAAATACGGGAGGCAACAATCTTTTCCTGACGGGGTTCCATCATGAACGCCGTTATGTTAATACTGTTTTCCCGGCCGGCGACCACTTCTATGGATGGGTTGCCTTTCCGTAGTCTTTCCTGAAATTCATCACGGGTGACTTTAATACGCTCCGGATCCCATTCTATATTAAGGGTTGGAGTATGATTGGCTATGGGAGGTACAGAGACAGTTGTTTTGACGCCTGCCACTTTTTTTGCAGCACTTTCTATCAGGGCTATTCTGTCTTCCCATATCTTCCATTCTTTCTCATGATCAAGGTTGATATACCGGTCAATTGCTGCATACATGCCAAATACTTCTTCCTTGTTGACCTTCATACCCCTGCCTATATTGCCTCCACGGGGTGGTGCATTAAGTCTTGCTGCTTCAATCAGATCTTTTCTGCCCATAAGTATTCCTGCACTTTGGGGACCACGCAATGCCTTCCCGCCTGAGATAGCAACAAGGTCAAATCCCATGTCATTATATTTCCAGAGATTTTCTACAGGGGGTACGTCAGCAGCAATATCTATCATGGTAGGTATATTATGCTTTTTTCCAAGGGCTACCCATTCCCTGTCCTGAATTTTTCCTGAGGGAGCAGCATAATTGAGGAACCATAGCATGGCAGTTTTTTCATTGACAGCCCTTTCGAGTTCCTCTACAGTCTCTACCGGTACAATAGTCACACCGGTATTCTTCAGTGCATGAACATATCCGGTATTGTGGCTTGTCTGGGTAATTACCTCGGATTTCAGTCCTTCCAGATTGGGAAGCTGCCCGATCTTTTTCTGGTCCTTTCCTGTAATTATTCCTGCAGTCCCGAGTACCATAGCCGACCAGCATCCGGCTGTTACTGTTGCTGCTTCAGCATGGCAGATAGCTGCAATTTTTTCACCGACTTTATCCTGTGCATCATCGAGAAGAACGAACTGCTTTGACGCTGCAACCATTGCTTCAACGACTTCGTCCGGCAACAGTGATCCGGTCATAAAAGTATATGTACCTGCTGCATTAATGAATGTTCTGAGTCCCAACTCCCTGAACAGATCACGTTTCGCCGGAGCAGCAACGGCAGGCGCCAAAGGAAAGGTGCTTCCAATTGCCACTCCTGCGACCGGCAGAACTGTTAAACCTTTTATAACATCTCTGCGTTTCATATTTTCCTTTTTCTAGATATATGCGATGCAATCCATTTCGACAAGGGAGTTGCCGGGAACACCACCTTTTGCAACAGCAACTGTGGTCCGTACAGGAGGTTTGCTTCCGAAACGTCCCTTATATGCTTCATTCATGCCCTGATAATCTGCAATGTCGTTCAGATATACATTTACTTTCAGGACTTTTTCCATTGAAGAACCAGCTTTAATAAGCTCATTTTCAAGTTCTTTAAGCACTATTTCGGTGTGGGCTTTAATTGTAAAGGGCTCTACATGTGCACCTTTGCCGGCAATAAATACAAGATTTCCAAATTTTGTATGACCCGAGAACAAAGGGACATTTTGGAAATTTGTAATATTATCTGCTTCTTTCTCATCACCGGTACTTCTTGCTGCTTTTGCTGCCATACCTGCTCCGGCCAAACCCAGTACAGATGCAAACATTTTTTTAAGTGCAGATCTTCTTTCAGTTTTCATGTTTCTTTTAAATTTTAGTTATTAGATATTTGTTAGTAGTAAAATTGAGTGATTATGTGTATCCGAATGTTTATATGTACAATTATCTGCGTCCGGAAAGGATTACAGGATTTGCTATACCGTTAAGGTCATACACTATTTTCCCTGCCCTTATTGTCATTTCGCATTCCAGCTTTTTGTCAGCTTCAATTTTATATCCTGTATAATCAAAAAGACCGAATTTGCCTTTCCTGAGATTGAGTATTGCAATATCTGCATCACCTCCGACCGTTAGGTTGCCAAGTTCTTCGCGCTTTATTACCCTTGCCGGTTCAGAAGTTGTTGCTTTTATCACACTCTGCATATCCATACCCATAGCCAGGAATTTAGACATTGTTGTAAGAATATCCTTCATGGCTGCATTCATGCTTCCGATATGCAGGTCGGTACTGATTACATGTGGATATAATCCGCTCTTTACAGCCGGAATTCCCTGTGAGAACGAAAAACTGATTCCACCGTAACCGACATCAAAGATAATTCCTCTTTTTATGGCATCCCATACAAATGGTTTTATCTTGCCTGCAACAGGATCGGCTATATATTCCCTTCCGCTTGCAAGCTGGGCAAAGCAGTGTGTGAAAATATCTCCCGGGCGAAGATGTTTCATAAATAACTCTTCTATGGAAAGAGGAGGATCAGCTCCGCCGAAATCGATCATAACGGGCATATTTGCTATTTTCCCTGCTTCAACTGTACGATCGGTTGGTTCCCATTCATGTCCTGAATAATGTGCCAGCTTTATTCCGACTATATCTGCAGAATTTTTTCTGGCATATTCTCCTGTGGTTTTCGGGTCCATATCCTTCAGATTTTGTTCAAAGGGACCACCTCTCATTCCTTCTCCGACAATATTCAGAAATGCCAGAACGCGTGTCTGGGATCTTTCAATAATGTTTTTCCTGAATTCGGGGAAGGTTCTCCATCCGGGGCAACCTGCATCAACGACAGTGGTAACACCCACCCTGAATGTAAATCCATCAGGAACCACAGAGTTGGGGCCGTTCATATATTGCTGATCCGGCATGGTGCCATGATAGACATGGACATGCATGTCAATTAATCCTGGTGTTACATACAATCCCGTCGCATTAACCACCTGAATGCCTTCCTTTGGATCTATGTTTTTTTCAACTTTTGCTATTTTACCGTCTTTTACGGCAATGTCCATCGGCTCATTTATATTGTTCTTAGGATCAATTACATGTCCGCCTTTTATTACGATATTGTAAGTCTGAGCCCCTGTAATGCCACTGATCATAAGGCAAATGAGGAAAATTAGTAGTTTCTTTAGTTTCATTTTATGGATAATGAGTATTATAATTTATTAAACTGACGTAAAATAGTGATTTAATCAGAAATTTCTTATTGTTAATTGATATTTATAAGGTATTTATATAATTCACTTTTTGTAGAAAGGATTATTGTTGTAGTGGTATCAAACGTTCTTTCAAATGTTTCCATTGATTTTATGAAACTATACAGATTTCTGGATGCTGCAGACTGGTTATAAGCACCTGCATATATTGCGGTTGCTTTAGCATCAGCATCACCTCTTATTTCCTCAGCCCGCCGGTATGCTTCCGACTGAATTGTTTTAAGATCTCTTTCTTTTTCCCCGTTTATCTTTGATGCTTCACCAAGTCCTTCAGATCTGAATTTTTCTGCTATCCGGAAGCGTTCGCTTTTCATACGTTCATAAACCTGTGTCTGGACTTCCTCGACATAGTTTAGTCTTTTTATCCTTACATCGAGAATTATTATTCCGAGATCACTAGCCTTCTGGTTGGATGATTTAAGGATCATATCCTGTATTACTAACCGTCCGTCCTCGATACTTGAAAGAGTATCTCCCACTTCTTCACCAATAGAACCTGATGAAGTGGGTGTTCTGTTCACGGATCTGACTACTTCCTCGAGGTCGTGATTAGCTATATAATCACGTGTTTCTCCGTCCAGTATATCAGCCAGCCTTGATTGTGCACCTCTTTCGTCAGTCAGACGTTTGAAGAACTGAAGCGGATCGGTAATCTGCCATCGGGCATAGGTATCGACAAAGATGAATTTTTTATCTTTTGTCGGGACCTGGTTGGGATCGCCATCCCATTCCATATATCTTTTTTCGAAATAATTGGTTCTCTGAATGAAAGGGACCTTTATTTTAAGTCCCGGTGTCGTTTTGGCCTCACCCACAGGTTTGCCGAACTGAGTGATTACGACCTGTTCAGTTTCCTTAACCTTAAAAACTGTTTCCAGGATCAGGATAAGTGCTGCAGCCGCAACAACCAGTTGTATTATGATATTTTTGTATTTCATGATTCCCGGGTTTACTTGTTTTTCATTTGCATCTGAAGCAGAGGAAGGACATTATTCCCTTCCTCATCGGTTATGATCTTGCCTCCGAGCCTTGGAAGCACCTGTTGCATGGTTTCGAGGTAAAGTCTTTGTTTTGTTATCTCGGGTGCTTTCATGTATTCCCTGAACAGAGCATTGAATCTTGCACTCTCTCCAAGAGCATTGTTTACTCGTTCTGTTGCATATCCTGTAGCTTTTTGTATTGTCTCTTCCGCCTGCCCCCTTGCTTTGGGGATTATCTTATTATATTCCGATCTTGCCTGGTTGATCAGTGTTTCTTTTTCCTGTTGTGCCTGGTTGACTGCATTGAAGGCATCTTTCACCGGATCTGGTGGATTTACATCCTGGAGTATTACCTGCTCGATCTTTATTCCGAGTGAATATTCAGCACATAATCTTTGTATCTCCTGCTGGACAATCAGAGCTATTTCGGCTCTTCCGACTGTAAGTACCTCGTTGACTGTACGGTCTCCCACAATCTGTCTCATGCAGGCTTCCGATATATCGCGCATTGTAATTATAGGTTCTCTGACTTTGAACAGGTATTTGTAAGGATCGTCTATACGATACTGTACAACCCATTCAACATCAGCCAGGTTGAGATCACCTGTCAGCATAAGGGATTCTTCATTTGTTCCGGATTTTGTATATTCCGATCTAATCCCGCTGCTTAATGTCCTGAAACCGAATTCCTCCTTATGCTGACGTTCAACGGCAACCTTATAAAGTTTCTCCAGTACAGGCAGCTTAAGATGAAGTCCGGGTTCCTCGGTACGGATATATTTACCGAACCTGGTAATTACACCGGCTTCTTCCGGCCGGATCTGAAAAAAAGTCATTCCCAGCAACACAAGTGCTATAATGAAAAGGATCAGATACCTGAAATAGGGCTGATATTTTTTCCATACCGGTGGTATTCCTGATGTTCTGTATTGATTAAAATCCATTTTTGTGATTTGATTATTATTGACCTATTACCTTGATGAGTTTCCCTGCCTGGATGGTACTGTTCAGTTCCAGATTATTCAGTAGGGCAACTTCCTGATGTTTTTCCTGCGGAACACCGAAATAGCTCAGAGTGCCTGCAACAGTAGTGGTCCTGGGAACTCTTTTTACCAGTAATCTGCCTGGTTTTACATTTAGTTTTGAAGGATCTGTAAGTCTTGCAAATGTTTTCATCGATGATTCCATTACATTAAAGTATTTGTTAAATTCAGCTTCGGCTGATACTCCATGGAAAACATATATATACGGACTGTACTGGATGAAATATGTCAGCACAAGATTTGAAGCCTGCTGGCCGGTTGACTGATCCTGGCTGACCTGTCTGGATATTGTTGCTTTTGCCTGCATCCCGTTCACAGTTGTATTTTTCGTTTCCAGAAGTGTCAGACCCAGCATTGCAAGAGTGGTATCAGCAGCACTCTGAAGGTTTTTCTGGCTGGCCAGGGTGAAAATCATAAGTGCCTTGCCATCCTCAGGTCCCATATTTACCTGTGCGGGAGTGTTTTCATATTTCCATCCGCCCGGGAAATTGAATCTGAATTTCATTTCCGGATGATAAAAGGTATTGCCTTCAACAAATCCCTGTCTTGGATCTTCCCCGTAAATTATACCATCTATCATCTGAAGGTAACTTTCCTGATTAACTTTATATTCCGGATAATTGAGTTTGGACTGCCAGTCAGTTGATGATTGATGTACCGAATTATAACGGTCACCCGGGTCGGGATGGGTTGAGAGAAACGTGGGAACACCTCCGTGGCTGTCTGCCATGTTCATTTTATTCAACACCTGGAAAAAATCTGCCATTTTATGTGCATCATACCCGATTTTTGAAGAGTATTCCACACCCAGGGCATCTGCTTCGCGTTCATTATCACGGCTGAAGCTCAGGAAGAGAAGCTGCATTCCCTGCATTGCATATTCGGCATACTGGGCAAATTTTTCTGAAGCTATCATACCACCTATCAGAAGCAGCTGTCCTAGTTGCTGCTTTGTCTGCTGACTGACCGAGTGCCGGGCTGTAATATGACCCATTTCATGTCCGATAACACCCAATAGTTCAGCTTCGTTGTTGAGCTGTGCAAGTATACCCCGGGTAAGGTACATATATCCGCCGGGAACCGCAAAAGCATTAACCACCGGAGAATCAAGGATCTTGATGTGATATTCAAGATTGGGACGGTGTGATATCTTACCCATTTCTGTTGTCCTTGTCTTTAAGAAATTCAGAATATTATCATTTTTGTATTCACCAAAAGTAGCAACTACCTGTGGATCATATGCAAAGCCCATCTGAACCTCCTGTTCTTCAGACATCAGCATTATCTGCCTTTTCCCTGTAACCGGATTGACCGCACAGGAAAAGATTATCAGAATTACAAGGAATAATAGCCCTAATTTAAAAGGGATAATAAGTTTTTTCATAATATGTTGTTTTTATTAAAATATTTTTCAGCGAAGAATAATAGGTTTAAGAATATCATTCTCAAATATCGTGAAAATCTTCGTAGGTTATCTGATTTTTACCCGGAAATGTAAATCAATATGCCCGGTCAGATAAGGAAATTATATTTATTATATTATAAAATTCAAAAGATCAGTAAATCTTCAGGTTTTAGAGATCAGTGTTCTTACGGATCAGTACCTTATCTATTCTGTTGCCGTCAATATCCACAATTTCAATTGTATATCCGGCATATTCGGTTTTATCACCGACCTGGGGGATCTTATTGATTCTGCTGAAAACGAATCCTGCAACAGTAGAATAGTCAACTTTTTCATAATCAATTACAAATCCTTCAATGATACCATCAAGTATTTCTGCAGGAGCATCTCCGTTTACAAGCACTGATTTATCATCTCTGATAAAGATATCGGGTTCATATGGTTCTCCTTCCTGGGGGAATTCGCCGATTATATTTTCCATGATATCATGAAGAGTGATTATACCTTCAAAGCTTCCGTATTCATTTACCACAACACAGAACTGGGTAAGTTTTTCCTTAAAAAGCTCCAGTACTTTATGTGCATCAGAAGTCTCGGGTATTATAAGAGGTTGCACAAGCAGGTCGCAGATCTTAATTGCTTTATTTGAGTTAAGCGCGATCAGGTAGTCTTTCACAAAAAGAACTCCGGCAAAATTCTCCAGAGAACCGTTGCAGCACAATATTTTGCTGTGACGAGTTTCCATTATCTCTGCTCTGATGGCCTCCTCCGGTTTTTTAATATTAATCCATTCAACCTCGGTCCGGTGCGTCATAATGTGCTTTGCCCTTTTGTCTGAGAAATAAAAGACTTTTTCGTGTATCTTATTTTGCTCTGATTCGATTACCCCTTCCTTTGAAGCCAGCCTGATCATTTGTCTCAGTTCAGCTTCTGTGATATGGTCACTTTTGCGTTTAATGCCCAGCATCCTTATAATCAATGAGGTTGATGAAGAGAGGAATCTGACAAAAGCATAGAAAAATCTGCTGAAAAATGAAATAAAAGGCGCTATTCTGACGGCAATTTTCTCAGGATTACTTAGTGCAATGGTTTTAGGAACAAGTTCTCCAATAACGATCGAGAAATATGTGATGACAAGAATTGTGATCACGAGAGCAACTTCATTGGCAGAACTCTTGAATAATCCTGTTTTTTCAAGCAGAGGGGCAACATCATCTGCCAGATTACTCCCTCCGTAATAACCGGTAACGATACCTATCAGGGTTATGCCGACCTGTATTGCGGAGAGAAAGCTTCCGGAATTGTCAAGCAGACGTAAAGCCGTTACTGCACCATTCCGTCCTTCACTTTTTAATTGTTCCAGTCTCGATCTCTTGCTTGAAACCAGGGCTATCTCGGATAATGAGAAAAATCCGTTAAGAAGGATAAGGATAACCAGAATCAGTATTTCCATTTGTTTTAATCAGAAATGAATATATAAGATCATGTTTCAGTCAGTGACATTCCAAATATACCAAATACATCTGGAAATGAATGCATCCGGAACTTTCATTCTATTATGAAAGCTGTCTGGAGGTAATTATTTACTGCTCCGAGCAGCCTGGATTTGATATACCAGGATTCTGTAAATATCCTGAATGCATAGTATTCATGGTCAGGAACATTGAACTCATCAAAAAACAGAATATCCCCTTTGTTCAGTAAACCTGAAATAGAGGCAAGGGCAAAAAGTGTTGAAGAGAACAGATCGGCATCAAGGTGTATTATTTTCCTTTTACCCGGATCAGGTTTATTAGCATGAAAATACTCATGAAGTGTATCCTGGAAAAGTCCTTTCACCATTTCAGAACGTTTGTCACTGAAGTCTGGTATAGCTGCAGCCATATCCCCCCTGGTGAATGTGCCCCAGTTTTCAGGCAGTCCTTCGAATGTATCAAAACCGATGAAATGGCTTTGTACATTTGAATTTTCATTAAGCCACCATCTGAATGAGTGTCCACCCGATACTCCAAACTCTATAAAGATGATTGCTTCATCCTTCAGATTAAATTCATCCGAAACGGCCTGGTAAAGCTTATATCTTTTTGAATAATCCCTCCGCACCGTATAAAAATCATTCAAAATACATTTATCCTTCTGTCCGGATACCCAGGCAGACAGGCTGAGTGTGTTTGAGATCTTGAGAAATGGTCTCTTCAGCCAGCCAAACAGTATGTGAGGTCTTATTAATAAAAGGGCTCCTTTAAGGAATGAGATAATTCTGATGATCTTTCTCGCCATAAATTAATTGTCTGAAATGTAGATTAATAATTAATCGTCATGTATTTAATCTGGCAAGACTAACCGGTTTTCTTAAGTACCAGTACTATTTTGAGAGCTTCATCAACATGTCGTTGTATATCGGTCTGCGAATCGATTATATATACGACTTTACCGGACCTGTCTGCCACATATGTCACTCTGCCCGGGATGAGCCCAAACATCCTAGTCGGAACGCCGAATAATTTTCTTACAACATTATCTTCGTCACTGAGAAGTGTATAATTAAGGTCATTGGTTACGGCAAAATTCTTATGACTTTCAACTGACTGTCCACTGATGCCGATTATAGCAGCATCAGTTTCTTCAAATGTTTCGTACATGTCCCTGAAATAGCAGGCTTCCCTTGTGCAGTTCAGACTTCCGTCCTGAGGATAAAAAAATATAACGAGCTTTTTCTTTCCGAGAACATTGCCAACATCAAAAATCCTCCCGTCCTGATCGGGCAGGGAGAAGTGAGGGATCATGTCGCCGACTTTTATTGGGTTCATTTTCTATGTTTTATGAACGGATAATTTTTTTCAGTTCAAGAAGAGAATCAATATAATTATAAAGGGCTTTAAGATAATCAATTTTTGTCTGTCTCAGAGACAATTCTGCTTCCGAGAGTCCGGATGGTAATAATCTGCCCTCTCTGAACAGACTGAATGAAGCTTCATAATTATAACCGGCGAGTTCAAGAGATGATTTTTTTATGATTATTTCTTTTCTGTAAAACTCAATATTATCTGAAATCCTGTTCATTTCAAGTTGTTTTTTACCCAACGCCGAACTTAGCTCATATTTGTTAGCCTCAATCCGGTATTTCTGCTGCCTTATCCTTTTTGTTCTCTCAATTCCTTCTGTGATCGGCAGATGAAGAGATAAATTTATATTGCTGTTTCCAAACCAATATTCACCATTTGTAAGGTTGAACTGATTATTGTAATAGTCGGTTGAAAGTATGCCGTTCAGGGAGATCGCAGGCAGGAAGCCGGCTTTTACATTTTTTAGTTTTAGATTGTCAATATTGTCCTGGGCTTCCAGTCGCTGGTAAGTAAGAGAAGATCTTATATCATTGACCTCTTTCCCGTGATTTCCCAGGCGGTCGATCAGCTGGTTCAGCGAGTCGCTCAGAGTTACAGCCTCAAAATCAGTTTCACCTGCGTTCATCCAGTATGCCAGGGTCTTACGCGAATCAGAATAAATTTTTGATGCTTCGTTGAAACGGCTGACGGAATTACTGTGATTAATTACAGCCTGGTTAAGATCGGTTTGTTTGAGCATTCCGGATGAGAATTTAAGATAAGATTCACTTAATTGCCTGAAACTGTTAATTGTATCATTTGCGGCAAATTTAACCTGTTCCAGGGAAAGCAGGCAGTTTGCATAGGCTTTTCCCGTTTCTGTCTCAAGATCTGTTTGTGTAATCTTCTTTTCAACCTCTGTAAGAGTCATTGCTGCTCTTTTTTCCCTTATATCACCCATTATTACGGGATCGAAAATTTTTACAGATGCAAACAGCCCTGCAATGGATGCCCAGTTTGTACCGAATCTGATCGGAGTGAGTTCGTCAGAAGGGAAATCAGGATTAAACTTACCTATCGGGACAAGAGTTGACGGTATTATCAGATTCCTCTGAAGGTCATATCTTCCGTAAATCTGAGGTACCAGTTTCAGACGGGCCTCATTATACTGTTCAGCTGCTATCAGGTTGTCAAGATCCTTTATTTTCAGATCAGGATTATTCCGGATTGCAATTGAAACAGCCTGATCAAAAGTTAATGATTCAGGTATCACTGAGTTTTGGGATACAAGGATTCCGTAATGGAAAATGAACAGGTATGATATTAAAAGCAATCTCTTTTTCATATTACCGGATTAATTTCTGAATACTGATGCAGGTTCAACATTTGCAATAGTTCTTATTGAGAAGAAGAGAGCACTGCCTGTGGATATTATTGTGGTCAGGAGATACAATCCTGTCAGCAGACCGGGTGACAGTCTGAATAAAAGTCCTCCCGATGCCACTCCTTTCTGGAAACCTACAAGTAAAAGCCAGGCAATGATAAAGCCGAGTGTTGCGGTTATCAGTGATTGAGTGAGAATCAGGCGCGTTATATACCCGTTTGTGGCTCCCATAGCCTTAAGTGTGCCGTAATCTTTAATTCTGTCTATGGCTGAAGAATATAGTGTCAGCCCAATAATAAAGAATCCGCTGATAATAGCAAATATGACAAGCGATCCTATGCTGGTACCGATATTTGAGCTGACAACGATGAACCTGACGGTGGATGATTTAAGATCATCTGTCTTCCATGCTCTGATACCGGGGATGCCGCTGTTTATATTATCCCGGACAATATCTGCTGTATATCCATGCTTTATCCCGACTGCAATTGCACTTATTTTGTTTTCGGGGAAATTTCCATAAGTTCTTGCCTTGGAAAGGGTTGTGTAGAAATATGAGCCCCCGAATCCTCTTGCATCTCTTGTCTGCAGTTTTATAAAAGCTCTTTTGCCGTTAATTTCAAGTTCAGTACCAACATCTGTAGGATTGGCAAATGTTGAAGCATCAAAATAATCTGCTGAGATCGCATTTTCCTGAACAAGATCAAAAAGATCACCTTCACCTGTTTTTTCCTGGTTGGGACCGGCAATAAAATGGGGAGGATCACTTCCGATAATTGTTACAGGCGCTGTTTTTCCGCTCTTAAAACTGGCTATTGCACCTGTAACTACAAAAGGATATGCTGATTCAACACCTTCAATGCTCCTTACTTCCCTTACAAGACTTGCATCCAGTTTAGCAAGCTCATTTGCATTTATGGTTATCTGGTCTACAACCCATATTTGCGCATTCTTTGTATCTGAGTTTTCAATCAGTCCGCCCATTAATCCTGTCAGGAATGTAAGGATACCAATCTGCTGACCGATCAGGAAGATACAGATCACAATACCTATGATTACGCCAATGCTTTTCGGTTTGTCGTATTTTAAAAAGTTATAAGCTGTTTTGATCATATTATTGGATCAGAGAGTTATTCTACATTCAACCTGCATATTGAACAGAAGGCCGTTATTATCATCAAGCATTATCCATACTTCTCTTACCCTTCTGTCTTCCCTGTCGCCGGGGAGTTCCGAAAAAAGGGATTTTCTTTTTAGATAAGGTGAGGTCCTGATAACTTTTCCTGTGGCAAGAATTTTATTGTTCCCTACAGGTGTGATCTCTGCATTCTGGCCTTCCCTTATCCTGTCGGCAAACAGTTCATCTACCTCACAACGGGCAATTATTTCTCCGTCAGGTGCAAATTCACAGTATTCGCTGAACTGGTTTATTGAACTTCCTGAGGTAACCATAATATTAAGTATAATACCGTCAGATGGTGCCCTGAGATTCTTTTTATCAAGATCGAGCTTCGCTTTGCGCAATTCGGTCGTGAGCTCATTTAACTTCGATCTGCTTAGTGCCAGACCGGCTTTTGCTTTGTGTAAACCTGTTTCCAGGATACTGACATCGGTCTCCAGGTCATCAATATTCTGACTTGTCTCAGCTCCGTTGTTAAGCAGTTTACGGCTGCTTTCCAGAAGCCTCTTTTTGTTCTCAAGTCTGAGCTCCGCTTCTTTAAATGATTGACTGTCAAGTTCTATCTGGTTTTCCTGTGTTTTGATCCTGTTCTGAGCCAGTTCCAGGTTGTTCTTTTCAGTTTCATTATCAAGGACAATTATAGTTTCGCCTGCCTTAACTCTGTCCCCGTTGCTTTTGATAATTTCCGTTATAATGCCTCCGCTTGATGAAGCAAGGGATAATATTTTTGTTTCCGGTTCAATTTTTCCGAGGCCAACCACATGGGTTATATTTTGTATCTCTCTGGCTGCCTGATCTTCAGCCGTTTTAATTTCTTTACTGCTGTTGCATGAGAATGAAACCAGCATTGCGCCGAACATGATCAGATTTCTTTTGATTTTCATGTATATTTTATTTAAATATTTCATCTTCCGGCGGATCTTCGGTAACGTATCCGTTATGTACATAAATTATTCTGTCGGCAAACTGTTTAAGCCTGGTATCGTGTGTGACCACTGCAATTGATTTTCCGTCAGTGGCCAGAGACTTAAGTTCCTGCATTACGATGCCAACACTTTTGGAATCCAGAGATGCGGTGGGTTCATCGCAGAGGATAAGGGATGGTTCCGAAACAAGTGCTCTGGCAATGGCTACTCTCTGTTGTTGTCCACCGCTGAGCTGTTTCGGCAGGCTTTTCAGCCGGTCACTCATGTTAACCATTTCCAGGGCTTCAATAGCTCTTTTTCTTGCATCCTGAGTGTTTGTTTTCATCAGTTTCAATGGTTGCATAACGTTTTCCAGCGCCGTAAGAGGAGCAAGAAGATTGAAATTCTGAAATACAAAACCAATATTGCGAAGCCTCAGTCTGGCAAGTTCCACCTCATTCAGCTTGTTTATATGGTATCCTTTTACCCATACATCACCTGAAGTGGGATAGATGACGCAGCCCAGAAGGGACAGAAGTGTTGTTTTTCCTGATCCTGATGGTCCGATAATGAGTGTAAGCTCATTACTGCGGAAGCTGACAGACGAAGGCTGCAGGGCTACTATAACCGTATCACCGGTCCTGTATTGTTTGCTGGTATTCTGCAAGGCAGCAACATAATCACCGGGAGGCATAGTTAGCTCTGTATTATTCGTGTAACCTGCTTTCTGGTTTGATGACATTTTTATATTTAAAATTTATAAACGGGTAATTATAAAAAACAGAGGCTGTTAATAAGGCAATTGTATTCTCAATAAAATATATACAATGGTCTTTTCAGACAGCCCCGATATAATTTAATTGATATAAATTTACTATTGGAAACGCGTTGTGATCTTAACTTTAATAAATTTAACATTAAAATCTTTTTCCCCGCACAACAAGTTATTGCAAAGTAGATTCTCTCAAATCAGATTTGAGAAAGTCTATTTCAGTCCGAAGATTTTCATATCCTCTTCCACAGTGGTATTGAGCTGTACACCGAACTTCTCCTGTACCACTTTCAGTACATTTGGTGTGAAAAATCCCGGAAGTGTCGGTCCAATATGTGTATTCTTAATTCCCAGGTAAAGTAAAGCAAGGTGAACGATAATTGCTTTTTGTTCGTACCAGGCAATATTGAATACTATCGGGAGCTTGTTTATATCATCAAGATTCAGTACTTCTTTAAGTTTCAATGCCACAAATGCCCACGAATATGAGTCATTGCACTGACCGGCATCAAGCACTCTCGGGATGCCATTGATATTTCCGAGATTCAGTTTATTATATCTGTATTTTGCACAGCCTGATGTAAGGATTACTGTATCTCCCGGAAGACTTTTTGCAAATTCAGTATAATATTCGCGGCTTTTCTGGCGGGCATCGCAACCTGACATAACAACCATTTTTTTGATTGCACCGCTGTTTACGGCTTCAAGTATCTTGTCAGCAAGAGCCAGCACCTGATCGTGTGCAAAACCTATTGTCAATTCTCCGCTTTCAATTTGTTTCGGAGGCTGACAATTTTTTGCAAGTTCAATTATCTCTGAGAAATCCTTGTGCCCGTCAGGAAGTTTTTTGTCAATATATTTCCAACCCGGCATTCCGGTAGCTCCGGTAGTAAATATTCTGTCGTTGTAAGTAGTGGTTTTTCGTGGCGGTACAAGGCAGTTTGTGGTGAAAAGGACCGGACCGTTGAAGGTTTCAAATTCATCAAGCTGACGATGCCATGCATTGCCGTAATTGCCAGCCAGATGTTTGTATTTTTTCAGTGACGGATAAGCATGTGAGGGTAACATTTCGGAATGAGTATAGATGTCAATTCCCTTGCCTTCAGTCTGGATTAACAATTGTTCAAGATCCTTGAGATCATGACCGCTGACCAGGATACCCGGATTGTTTCTGGTTCCGATATTTACTTTTGTTATTTCCGGTGAACCGAATGTGGAAGTGTTTGCCTTATCAAGAAGTGCCATTACTTTAACACCGAATTCACCCGTTTTCATCACCCAGTTAAGCATGCCGTTAAGATCCATCGGTCTTCTGAGCATTACCAGGGTCTGTTCCATGAAATCATATATGTCATTTTCTTCAAAACCCAGGTTGAAAGCATGCTCGGCATAAGCAGCCATACCTTTTATTCCAAATAAGGTATATTGCTTTAATGAACGTATATCTTCGTCAGAATCAAATGTTAATGTACCTACAAGCTTTGCTTTTTCATAGAGTTCCTGGTCATTCCTGCCATTCCAGGTAACACAATCATGTTTTTCACTGACAGATATCCTGGCTTTCAGATTATCCCTGTAGTTAAAGCAGTCCCTGATTGCCTGGATGATCGATTTATCATCAAAATTAGCGTTGGTAATTGTCATAAACAGGCAATTGGTGATGTGCCTGCTTTCAGCAGAGGTATCGATACCATGTTTGCGGGCTTCTATGGTTACAAATGCCAATCCCTGGCACGCAAAAATCAGTAAATCCTGAATATTCGCTGTTTCTTCTTTTTTCCCGCAAACTCCGTTAATCGTACAGCTAATGTTTTTTGCTGTCTCCTGACATTGGTTGCAAAACATACTCATAATAATTTTTTTTAGTTTAGGTTGCAAATATAATTTTTTACTGTTTCAATAAAAGGTAAAATGCTATTGACAATAAAATTACGTTTAGCGCATCTTTGATCAACTAAGATCAGTGTCTGTTGCAGATGACAATAAATTCCCTGGAATCATTACTGAGTTCATTGCCGTGGTAATCCCCGATGATCCTGTAATTCCTGAATTCAGATCTTTCAACCAGGTGTTCCATCTCATAACGAAAAAAATACCTTAAGGGAACTTTCCATATCTCTGTTTTCAATTGACCATCTTCATCCCAGTCGATCCGGAATGTGATGTTAATTATCTGGTTGATCAGGTCAGGCTTTGTTGACACCGTTCTTTTAATTCTCTTTCCTGATTCATATTCTCCTTCGAAATCGACAGAATTTTCGAGGCCTTTTATAAGCATGTTCAGATCCGGGATAAAGGTGTCAAAAATGAACTTCCCGTTGGTATTGAGATGTCTGAAAACATTATTTAGTGCTTTTAGCTGGTCATCTTTACTGATTAAATGCATAATAACCCTGAAAGGAGCAATAATCAGATCGAATTTAAAATCGAAACTGAAGTCGATCATGTTTTGCCGGCTGATACGGAAATACTGGTCGGGATAAAGTTTTTTTCTGAGAATCTCAAGCATCGGACTGCTGATATCAATTCCGTATATGTCCGCACCGTCTTTCAGAGCATTGCTGAACAATCTGCCAGTTCCGGCTCCTATTTCCAGGACTTTCCCTTTTATTTGTTTTATTTCATTCAGAAACCAGCCGGAATCAACCTCATCTCTGACACTATGGTATATCAGATCATAAAACCTGGCAAATACCGGAGGATATTCTTGTGTCATATATTATTGTGTTGGTGAGTTGTTTTTTTCTGATCTTAAAGTATGAATTCTCCTGAACAGTTTTCGGGTACTGTCGGGATCATTATAATTAATGTAAACATTCATCTCTCCTGTTCTCAGGTTAAGGTATGGAGGAATACCTCTTTTTATAAAAAGCTTTACATGATCACCACCGGTTACTGTAAAATTTCCTTTCATTGTTTTACCGAATGCATAACCATTTCTTTTTGATCTGACTGATGGAAGCAGGTCTGTCGTGTCAAGTCGTACAAGATCAGCATATTTTATGGTCACTCCGTACATTCCTTTTATTGTTAAGGATTCGCCGGAGGTGCTGATAGCTGGTTCCCTGTTACCGATGATTATTAATATCGCAGGAAGCAGGATTATAAGTAATAAAAGTACTCCGGTCAGATAATAACCGGTAAAATCTTTTTCGTCATAAAGGCTTTCATGGTTGCGATGGTCTGTTAGTTTATTGATTATCGCCGAAACCTCTTCAGATTTATTCGTACCTATCCTTACTATCTGTTTTTTGTTCTTGAAGGATATTTCGAGTGCCTCCGTACCTGTGACATTATACAACCATCCTCCCTGGATCTTTCTTATCCCTATACCGTCAAATGGAGAATTTCTGACCGGCTTGCAGCTTTTTATCTGTGACAGTTCATATTCCCTGGTTATAAGTCCGATACCCATACGGAAAATGACATGAGTATCGTTTATGCGTATGGTCATCTTGTAGAAAATCAACAGGCAGATCAGAAAAGTTACAGCAAGAAGGATCAGTACCAGACTCTGGATAAGATCTTTCTGACCGATGGTAAAAAGCATTATGATAATCAGTATAAATACAGGAACCATCAGAAGTACCGATACTGTCCCAAACTGAATATATTTATGTTCCGCCATTTTTCTGATGTTTTTGATTTATTCTGTATTTTGTAAGATAATATCACTGTACGAACAGGTTATTAGATCAGATTCAGGAATGCTGAAAAGCCCCATATAATAGTTACACTGTTCCAGTAATTTCTCCCGACCTGAAGAGCCATCATTGTCAATTGCTTCGATTTCAATGAATGAACCGGCTCCGTCAACGGTATCAATATGAAATTTCACATTATTGATAAAGTAAATTTCCCTTTTTTTATCCACTATTACAAGTATGCCAGATCGGAAGAGCGTCGTGTAGGGAAAGAGTGTAGGATAGGGTGGTG
>CAYQZL010000021.1:0-38618 GCA_964421975.1 uncultured Rikenellaceae bacterium | reverse complement strand
ACACCCTATCCTACACTCTTTCCCTACACGACGCTCTTCCGATCTAAAACGGTAAGTTTTGATGATAATCAGACCCAGAGCGCTATCAGTTTTTTGATGGCACTGGATCAGGAAATTGATAAGCCCTTCTTGACTGAATCAATAGAAAGGGCATTGGATCTGATGCTGGAATCCCAGTTAGACAATGGTGGCTGGCCTCATCAATATCCGAAACAGGGTAATTATCACGATTATGCTACTTTCAATGATCAGGGTATTAACGATTGCATCAGAGTAATGATCGAGGCTGATACCTACTATAAAGAAGAGAACTTTAAAAAAAGTTTACAGAAAGCAGGGCGTTTCCTAATGATTTCCCAACTACCTCCTCCACAACCGGGATGGGCACAACAGTACAACGAATATCTGCAGCCAGCCTGGGCCCGGACATTTGAACCACCCGCCGTTGATCCATCTGCGAGTTTGCATAATATTAATAGTCTGATCGACCTTTTTTTGCATACCGGCAAAGGGGAATTCCTGGAACCTGTTCCTGATGCAATCCGATGGTTGAAAGCTTCCCGCTTACCCAATGGAAAATGGGGCCGCTTTCTCGAATTAGGAACCAACAAACCACTTTATTACGACCGGGGACGTATCCGGGTAGATTCGTTACAACAGCTTTCTCTGGAAAGACGGACCGGATATGCTTATGAAGTGAATCTCCAGGAGGCGCTGGAAGCTGTTGAATTGAGGCTTTACCATGTAATCAATCCGGATATTGCCCATCCGGAGATTGATATGGAAGTCAAATTAATTGAATTAGCTGAAGATGTCCGGGAAATAATTAAAAATCAGGACAAAATGGGGCGGTGGATTGTTCATCAGGACCAATTCCGGAAAGAAGTGCAGGGCAAAGTATGGAATGGAGAATACCGGACAGAAGACCGGATATCCAGTTCCCTTTTTAATCGTAATGTAGGAGTGTTATGTGCCTTTCTGGAAACTTATAAGGATTTGCAGACTATCAAAATACCCGGTAAGTGATAAAACTTTAAAAAATGACTCTGTGATAATACTGATGGTTTCTTACACCTTTAACCTGCCTGCTTCATTGTTGGCACATCGTTTACGAAGTAATCTGATAAACCAGAAAATAACTGCACCAAACATTATTATTACAAGAGCAAATACTCCTGCACCTATTTTTGCAATTGCCGGAAAACCCAATTTTACAGTAAAATCCATAGGAAGGTAGGCATTCAGGGATGTGTCTGCAACTCCTGTACTAAAGAAACTTTTCAGGATAAGCCTTGTGCTTTCAGTATTGCCGTATATCACATCACCGACATGACCGTATTCCGATAAAATGATCTGCTTCCCCCTGGTCAGATATGGCAACAATTCATTGGTAGCATATTCTGCCGGCGTTGAAAAATCAATATTCCCGCTAAGCAGCAGAGTTTCAACGTCAGATATACCAAGTGTCCTGAATTCTTCAGGAATAAGATTTACCGGCCATCCCCCATTGCTTAAAGGGCTCCATAACAACATACTCATCGGGGAACCTAATGGCATGCCGGAAACAGGTTCCATATCAGCAGAGTAATTACGTGTTGAGTCGAAATCGGCACTGACTGCCTTCGAGGCAAGGTCACCCCATACCATCAATGACGGAACTACAAAATCATAAACAATTGACATGATTGCAAGCCCGCTTGCATCTCCTTTTTCAGCTGCCACATAGGCATCGAAAACCATGGCAGCTGTTTTGCGGTGAAAAAGAAGGCTAAAGGTGACTACTTTTACTTTACCGGTATTTATTGGTACAAAGAGCCACCTGTCAGGCATGTCTTTCAGAACATTTTGAATTGTCAGATATAAATTTTGAGTCTTCCCTGACATCACAGGATCTTTTGACCAAAGTGAAGAATAGTATCTTAACTGAATATCAATTTGCTTTGATTCCCATACAAAACGCCCCGGAGGATTCACACATATCATAGCTGATCTGAATATGTGTTCCGGATGTTTCAGCCCATAGAGATAAGCTACACGGGTGCCATAACTGGTGCTTAAAAGGTTTATGCGATCGTAATCCAGGGCCATGCGGACCGATTCATTATCTTCAATACACTCTGTCATTGTATACCCGTCAATGTCAACTCCCTCCTCTTTCAGACGTTTTCCGGCAGTGTACCATGCCTGTCCGATTACTCTTAACGATTCGTTGCTCAGAAGATCATTATTTTTTTTAAATGCTTCTGCCACTTCGGGACAATCGAGTACTGTCGTACCGTCTATACCCCGGTACCCGACAAATACAAAGTCATGGTCAGAAAGAAAATTGCCTGTAAATCCCCAATCCCATTTCAGATTGCTCTGGCCTGGTCCTCCGCTTAATCCGAAAACCGGTTCTGAAGGATTCTCTGAACTTGAATGAATACGAAGAAAAGGTAAGCTGATTAAACGTGACTCAGGATTATTTCTGTTTTCCAAAACTGTTATACTTCCATAATCAGCCAGATATTCTTGCGACCCTATCTTAAAAGGAATTGTATTAACAACAAAACTGTCACTCCCGGAATTGTCCGGAGGAACAGGGTAGTTGTCGTTTTCTTTGTTGCAGCTAAACAGGCAAAGAAGTATACCCGTCAGGAAAAATAAGATAGCTCTTTTCATTGCCTTCGGCTTATGCTGACCGGCAAAAACTGTTGTAATGAAGACATTTAACGATCAACTTTTTATTTATGATATATAAACTGGTGTCAGCCATGAATGGCTTCGACCTTTAAAAAACTGATTATTCTGTTATCAAATGTACAAAATAAGTTATTCAACGGGTAATCAATTATTTTCATTAAGGACACAGAAAATATCGGGGGAGATATATTTTAATAAAAGTACCGGTATAAAATTTTATTTGTATTCATATATGCAAATTGGTGGCTCCTGTGTTTCTAAATGTGTAATTTTAGCATCTGCTACCATAAAAATCTTTATGTAAGTTTAAAAATATAAGATCACAACCTCATGAAGTACATCATCCTGTTTTTCACCTTGTTTTTCACTTTGTTTTCCGGCTTATCCGGTCTTGCTCAGGGACAGACCAAATATCCGTCTGAAAATGTGATAATAACAACCAGAAAGAATCCTACCCGGGTCTGGACAAATGAAAAGGAGGAACTTTTTTTAAATGTATCTCCAAAAGATTTCCGCAATTTTAAAGCAAATGGATTTGTCCGTTATGGTGACTTCGGAGCCAGAGGCGATGGGAAAACCGATGATATAGATGCCATCGCTGCAACCCATGCGTTCGCAAATCAGTACAAATATCCGGTTAAAGCCGATGAAGAAGCAACATATTATATCAGCGGAAAGGATCGTACGGCAGTCATCCGGACTGATACCGATTTCGGGAATGCTGCTTTTATAATTGATGATTCAAACGTACAGAATCGTAATACACATATTTTCCTGGTAAGTTCCGGCCATATTCCTTTCAAACCCCAGGCGATATCATCACTTAAGAAGAATCAGCAGAAACTTGATATATCCCTGCCGGGTACCTGCCTGATCAGTGTAACCAATTCCAATGTAAAACGATACATAAGGTTCGGTCCTAATCAGAACGACGGATCTTCTCAAACGGATATATTTATTGTTGACAAGGACGGTAAGGTAGATATGGACGCTCCGATCATCTGGGATTTCGACCAGATAACTGACATCACTGCACTTCCCATTGATGAGACAACATTGACTATCACCGGAGGACGTTTCACCACTATGGCCAACAGCGCTGAATCTAAATATACTTACTATAGCCGGGGTATCGCAATAAGGAGATCAAATGTTATCGTGGATGGACTGGAACACCGGATCACCGGAGAAGGAGACCACGGAGCACCTTATGGCGGCTTTATTTATGTCAGTGAATGCTCCTATGTGACGGTCCGGAATACGATCCTGACCGGACACAAAACATACCAGACAATTGGTTCGGCCGGAGTTGGCGTCTCCATGGGTAGCTATGATATTTCCGTCAACCGGGCTCTCAATATATCATTCGTGAACTGCAGTCAGACGAATGACATCAAAGACAGCAGGTACTGGGGAATACTGGGATCTAACTACTGCAAGAACCTCCTCTATGACAGTTGCACATTTTCCCGCTTCGATGCTCACATGGGAGTAGCCAATGCCACCATTCGCAATTCCACCCTGGGACATCAGGGAATAAATGCTATTGGCACCGGAACTTTCACAGTGGAGAATTCAACCATATATGGAAGGAATCTTATTAATCTGCGTTCCGACTATGGCAGTACCTGGCAGGGAGAATTTTTCATCCGCAACTGCGTTTTCGTGCCGGCAGGAGGCAGACCGGTCAGTGCCAGCCTTATCGGCGGATCATATTCCGGGCAGCATGATTTCGGCTATACCTGTTATATGCCGGAACGGATAACAATAGAAAACCTTCAGATCGACGACTCCCGCCATCCGGAGGACTACAAAGGTCCCGCCATATTTGCAGATTTCAATCCAAAAATGACTGACGATTCCTATGTGGAGAAGTTTCCATATATCAGAACCAGGGAAGTCAAACTCAGGAATGTCACTATCACCAGCGGCAAAACCCTAAGGATCAGTGATAATCCGGTGATGTTCAGGAATGTTAATATAAAAAATGATTAACGGATTTTCTACGTAGAAGCAGTTAATTCACACCACCCGTCTCCGCTTTCTGCTTCCAGGGATTTCGTCGCTTTTTTCATCAGCTTGCGGTTTCTGTACTGAAAAATTATTTGTTTATATCAGAAATTTCTATTTACTTTGTATTTCAAAGTACTTTTCAATGGAAAACAATATTTCGTCGGCTGAAGATCTGAAAACCATCAGAAAAATCATGGAGGATTCAACTAAATTCCTCTCGCTAAGCGGTCTTTCGGGTATCTTTATGGGCTTATTCGCAATTGCAGGAGCCCTGGTTGCATTCGTCCTGATCCCAGGTAACGGGATGATGCTTTTTAATGAGTCCCTTAAAACCAGTACCAACGATGGAACATCTGCTGTAGCATTAAAACTGATCCTTGATGCTTTGGTAGTTTTAGTCCTGTCAGTTATATCTGCATTTTATTTCTCATTCAGAAAAGCAAGACGGTCAGGAAAAGCATTCTGGACACCGGTTTCAAAAAGACTTCTCTTTAATCTGTTCATCCCTTTGATCGCCGGTGGCGCTTTTTCATTGATCCTCATTATCCAGCGTCATGGCGAGCTGATAATACCTGTATTCCTTATTTTTTACGGGCTTGCACTCATAAATGCCGGAAAATTTACTTACAGTGAAATTTTCTATCTGGGTATTTCAGAAATTTTTACGGGCCTTGTTGCAGCTATTTTTCCTGACCTGGGATTGTTGTTCTGGATCATCGGATTTGGAATTCTCCATATAGTTTATGGAGTAATGATGTACAGAAAATATGAAGTATGAAAGACCTTATATCCGGTTTAAATAAAGTCTTTGAAAGCAGGATAAGGCTCGGAATAATGTCAATCCTGATGGTAAATGATTCCTATGATTTCAATAGCTTCAAGGAATCCCTTGATATCACCGACGGCAATCTGGCAAGTCATCTGAAGGCCCTGGAAGATAAAGGATTGATAGAAGTAAAAAAACAGTTCATAGGACGAAAACCAAATACAAGCTATATCATTACTAAAGAAGGAATGCAATTATTCAGGGAGCATCTGAATGCTCTTGAAAAACTTTTAAGAACACATTAAAATTTATCTATTACCCATGTTTGACGAAATTAAAACCAACCTCGGTAATCCCGAAATCCTGGAAAAACTTTACCGCAAGGACAGAAAAGCTTTTAAAACAGCTTTCGACAGTATTTACACTGAAATTGAAAGCACAGAAACGGCAAAATTCTGGAAAGTCCGTCTTGATTATGACATCAGGCCTGATACCCCTAAAACATTTACAATGACCGAATTAATAACGGTATTTGTTTTTTGTATGATTATTGTATTTTTTATAAAGATCCCTTCAATATTCAACCTTAGTTTTCCTGAGGATATCTTTTATATGAGGAACACAGCCATTATTGTCTTTTCCGGATTGACATTGTACACAGCCTGGTTTAACAGGATCAAAGATTTTAAGAAATTGATGATGACTGCTCTGGCAATTCTCATTGCTGCAATATATATTAATCTGCTTCCCTCAGACAGTAAGGGTGCTGCGGTGATTCTTGCATATATTCATCTTCCTTTTCTGATGTGGTTTATATATGGGATCGTCTTTACCGGTTATGAATTCAGGAACCTGAACAAACGTATCGATTTTATAAGGTTTAACGGGGATCTGGTCATTTTCTATGCACTGATTGCAATAGCCGGAGGTCTTCTGACAGCTATTACGGTTGGTCTGTTCGATTCAATCGGACTGGATATTGAAAAGTTTTACGGCGAAAACATAATCATAACGGGTGCAGCAGCTGCGCCTGTGGTTGCAGCTTTTCTAATTGAAAAATTCCCGGTTCTTGTCAGCAGAACGGCACCTTTAATAGCCGCCATCTTCAGCCCTATGGTCCTTATTACGCTGATCGTTTTCCTTGTAACTATATTAGTGACAGGCAAAGATCCCTATAATGACCGTGATTTCCTTCTGGTTTTTAACATAATGCTGCTTGGTGTGATGGCAATAATCATCTTTTCTGTTTCCGAAACATCAATAATAAAAAACCAGAAATTCAATGCTATAATCCTCTTTATCCTTTCAGTCGTTACAATAATCATCGATCTTATCGCTCTTTCTGCAATCTTTTACAGGCTCGGGGAATACGGACTGACACCAAACAGGCTGGCCGTACTTGTTTCAAATATTCTTGTTCTCATAAATCTGGTACTGATAATGACCGATCTCTTCAGGATCAATTTTAAAAGAAAGGATTTCACTATTGTGGAAATGACAGTTTCGAAGTTCCTTCCGGTCTATCTGATATGGATTGTAATAGTGATCTTTGCGTTCCCTGCTGTTTTCGGGATCCGCTAGCAATAAATAACGTAATGATTTTTTTATTCTGACGAAACCAGCAGACAGTGTTTCCATTCAGCTCCCAGGATTTTATGCTGCTGCAGGTAATTGATTCATTCTATATTTACCAGAACACCCCTTAACTGTACTGAAGGTTGTACTCTTCCCGGAGAACCCATCAGAGCCGGCCCTGATTTCGGACCAAGAGTAACAACGACAGATCCGTTAATTTCTGAGAACTTGCATTCAATTGTCTGTGATCCGAGGCTTTCCTCAACAAAACGAGCTGTAATCTCAAGTGTATTGGGATCAGTCCAGGAATAACTTGATGCCACTTTTACTGATGAGTGAGGTACTGTATAACTGGCATCCACAGATTTTGACGAAATATTACGGGGAGGAGACAGCAGGGATTTCAACTTTGAATTCACTGTCTTCCAGCTTCCTGAACCAGCTTTAATCGTTGATATCTGATTATTCCGCTTTATGGCAAAACTGCATTCATTGTTGTTAAAAGCGAAATAAACCGACTGGATCTGATAATCATTCTCGCCAATCATGAATTCCCTGCCTGTGATTTTTTTCTCAAAATCGGATTCTGAACTGGCTGAAAACTGTGGATTCAGGGACAGTCCGGATTGCTTTTTTTGTAAATCATTATACGATCCGGGATCTGACGGAATAGCTTTGTTAGATTTTATTGCAGGGACCAGATAATTATGGACCAGGTTTAATTCTTCCTGAGTGTTTCTTGCATTAGCAGTTAAAACGACAATTGCATCCTTATCAGGAAATAAGATTACAAACTGACCTGCCATCCCGTCAAGACGCACACTGTTATTCCTTCCCCTCCACATCTGATAACAATACCCCTGTGCCCAGTCATTTTTTTCCTTTGGCATTTTATTGGAGGGATCACTGCTTTCAATTTTAAATGAAGTGGCTTCCTTTATCCACTCTGAAGGGATTAGTTGTTTGTTGTTCCATTTGCCATTCTGCATTAAAAGCTGTCCGAATTTTGCCAGATCTTCAGTACGGAGTCTAAGTCCTATCATACCCAGATTTATTCCCTGAGGATTCTTGTCCCAGTCAATTCCACGCACAGACAAGGGAGTAAAAATCCGTGGCATGAGGTAATCAAAAAGGGTTTCGCCGGTAACCTGCTGGACAATTGCCGAAAGCATAAATGTAGCCATGTTATTGTACTTAAAAACCGTTCCGGGTTTATGAACAGGGTCCTGTTTAAGAAAAGCCGCGATCCAGTCCTCATCACTGCCTGCACCCATTGGAGCAGGGTCCTGGCCTACAGACATGGTCAGCAGATTCCCAACAGTTAGTTCTTTCATATTATTGCCAATTGTATCAGGCAGGGAATAAGGAAAGAAAGAAATGACTTTATCACTCAGCTTCAGTCTGTTTTCTGAAACAGCAAGTCCGACAGCTGTTGCAGTGAAGGTTTTGCTCGCAGAGTACAGGAGATGTTTGTAATCCTGACCATAAGGCTCCCACCATCCTTCGGCAATTACTTTTCCGTGTCTGAGAAACATGAAACTATGTATTTCCTGTTTCCCTGTATCAATTGCATTCAGAAAATCAATGATCCCTGATGAGGAAACTCCTTCAAGCTCCGGTATGCTTCTTGGTAATTTGCCGGTGTTCTGTGCTGATAGGCTTAAACTGAATCCGTAACAGATCAATATTATAAAAACTTTAAGTCCGGTTAATATTTCTTTCATGATGCAAAGGAATTTTAAGTAAATATATAATAAAAGAGATATCTTTAAAGGGATTACGTCTGTAATAAACAATTTAAAATGAACTTAATTTTTTTAATATTCCTTTCACTTTTTATAACTCCCGGTAAAAACAATCGTGATGAAAAGGTCCTTTTTGACGGAGTTACATTGAATAACTGGGAGATTATTGATTATGAAGGACACGGAGCTGTTACAATTTCTGACAGCTGTATCATTATCGGTAAAGGAGATTTAATTTCAGGAATCAGGTGGACTGAAGATTTTCCACAAACAGATTATGAGCTTGTTCTTGATGCAAAACGGATTGATGGGAATGATTTCTTTTGCGGAATTACATTCCCGGTGAAAGAATCTTTTTTAACCCTGGTACTCGGTGGATGGGGAGGATCTTTTTGCGGGCTCAGCTGCATAGACGGATATGATGCTGCAAACAATTTTACGGGTAAGATATTCTATTTCGGAACAGGAGAATGGTGGGCGGTCCGGCTCAGAGTTACAGATAAAAAAATAGAAGCATGGGTGGATCAGGATAAAATTGTTGATTTTACAATCGGAAGCTCAGTTTTATCCCTCCGGATGGAAGTGGAGTCATCAGTACCTTTCGGAATTACAACCTGGAAAACCACGGGAGCTATCCGCAACATAAAGCTTAGTATGGTTTCCGAATAAATCCTTCCTGACCAGTTTCATATTCATTGATAAGAAACACCTTTATCAGCTTTCCTTGTATCATTATTTCTCAGGATAACGTTTTTACTCTGAGCTTTAGCGATCCCGATAAAAGTCTTACATCCTGTTTCAGCTTTCGATTCCGTAATCAGCCCTTCTGAAATATTATCAAGAAGTATAGCCGGGGTGTTCCTGCCGATCAGCCCCTGTCTGCCTGAGAATGACCTTATTTCAAAATCAGAGACATTCTTCAGTACCAGAGCACTTTGCCAGTTTTTTTCAGGATTTTCCTCATCCCAGTCAACTTTCATATCCCGGATACGTAGGTCACGGACATCCTCAATCAAAATGGCATGTGAACTTCTTTTATCGATTGCGTCTTCAGGCTCCATGAATATCTGCACGTTATTCATCCTGATATTTTCAAGAGATTGTTCCGGATGACCTTTAATGGTGCTGGTACCTCGACAATGTGAAATTATCGTATCTACAACCACATTTCTTATCCGGCCAAGCTTAGAATTTTCTGATCGTTTACTGAGTTTGAACTTGCACAGCTCGGCACTGCCCCACCAGTTCCAGTGACGTCTGTTAGTTTCGACTGTCAGATCCCTGAAAATAATATCGCTGACTGTTGCCCCATCCTGGACATTTATCCCGAATCCCTTATTTGAATTTCGTATGGTACAGTTGCTGAAGATAACATGCCGGATATCTGCGAATGTTTCGGTTCCAATCATCAATGCAGTTGATGATGATGTCAGCACACAGTTTGTAACCACAATATTTTCGACAGGATTGATCTTCTCCTGTCCTTTCCTTACAGGTGTTTTTAGTACGATTGCATCATCCGCAGTTACTATTACCGAATCGGAAATTGTTACATTACTGGTACAACAGATGTCAATCCCGTCCGCATTTACTCCTTTTTCAAGATCGGAATAAATATAGACACCTCTAATGAAAACACGGTTGCAATCATTCAGACGGATATTCCACAAAGGGGAATTTATGACCGTAATATCACTAATATGTATATTGGTACAATTATTAAGAATGAACATATATGTCTGCATCCCTGTCCGGTAGTATCTTCGCATGTCCACACCCGCTTTTCTTGCGATCTCTGTTTCCACAGCTATCTCCGGATCGATCCCCCTCATTTCAACAAACTCATATTTTGCCAGTCCGTCTATCGTACCTCTTCCCGTAACTGCAATATTTTTTGCATCCTGTGCAAAGATCATTGTCCGTGAGCCCTGAAAAAAATCAGCGGAATCCTGACTCAACAGGAGCGTCGCTCCCGCTTCGATATTGAGATTTACATTGTCTTTTAACCGGAGAGTGCCAACGGTATAATCCCCAGGCGGAACATAAACTGTCCCTCCACCTGCAACAGCACAGGCATCAATTGCTGAACGAACTGCTGATGTCGCATTATCATTCCTGTTGCCTGTAGCCCCGAAATCCCTGACATTAAAAAAGTTAACTGATGTTTTTCCGTGGATTTCATCCTGTGGGGATACAAATGAACCAAATAATCCGGCACCTATAAAGGCTGTCCCGTTCCTTACTATTGAACGACGGTCTATTTTTCCGTTACTTATTCTGCGTGAATTTTTATACACCATAGATCAGTTATAAAGTTATATCAGATAAACAAATCATATATGATATTATAAATATCCCAACTCTTTATGAATTCTGCAGTATTTAAATTAAAAAAAATACATTTGTGAAACACTTAAATTCTTCATCCATGAAAAAATTTGCATTACCGGTTTTAATATCCTTATTAATCAGTTCATTCAATTCCTTATCTGCACAGGTTATTTCAAAGGAAGAACTGATATTCCTTACCTCTGAATGGAAGGGGGAGAGATTTCCTGACGGACGTCCGAAAATATCCGATGACCTGCTCAGGAGGGCAGGGAAGCTTGGAATTGAAGATGCATGGCAGATCTTAAACAATGAGGGCTATACAAACCAGTTTGAAGGGAACTGGAAAATGGTCCGGGATGATATTCCGATTATCGGCCGGGCTGTTACAGCCACCTTCATGCCAAGCAGGCCAGATATAGAAAAGAACATTAAGGAAAGAGGCTGGAAAAATGGATTTGTCGGGAATACAAATTCCTGGCCGATCTCAATCCTTCAGAAAGGTGATGTCTATGTTGCCGACTGCTTTGGAAAGATCAAGGGTGGAACGATGATAGGTGATATGCTGGCAACTTCAATCTATGCAAAAACCGGCACCGGGGTAATATTCGATGCAGCAGCCCGTGATCTTACCAGTATTTCAGCAATTGAGGGATTCAACGCATATGTACGTGATTTTCATCCTTCATTCCTTGTAGAAGTTGTACTTACAGGCTTAAATACGCCAACCCGTATTGGTGAAGCAATCGTTTTACCCGGAGATCTGGTTATAAGCGACAGGGAAGGAGTTCTGTTCATCCCGGCTCACATGGCTGAAAAGATCATATTGACGGCAGAATTCATGACTGCCCGTGCTGAATTCAGCAAGGCAATGCTTAAGCAAGGACGTTATAGTTCAGGACAGGTTGATTCCCAGTGGACCGATGAAATAAAAGACCATTTCCTCAGATGGCTTAAGGAAACCAACAGTGATATCAGGATGACCAGGGAACATCTTGATGAATTCATGTCAAAAAGGACCTGGTAAATAATAAAGGAGGATTTCTCTTAATAATTATTAAACCGCAAAGAAAGCAAAGTATGCGCAAAGAACGCAAAGCAAATCATTGTTTATATTTTCTCTGCGATCTTTGCGTAATTCCTTTGCGATCTTTGCGGTTAATGGATTTCTGATTCCGGAACCTCCTACTGCTTATTTACGATTCTTTAATTAATATCAAAGCGGTCAAGATTCATCACTTTATTCCATGCTGCAATGAAATCCTGCAGGAATTTTTCCTTAGAATCTTCGCAGCCATAAACTTCTGCAATAGCTCTCAGCTCAGCGTTTGATCCGAAAATAAGGTCAACACGTGTGGCTGTCCACTTTAATTCGCCTGATGCCCTGTCATGTCCTTCAAATATTTCAGGGCTACCCTCCACGGCATTCCATTTTATATTGAAATCGAGAAGGTTTACAAAGAAATCGTTTGTCAGAGTTTCCGGATTCTTAGTGAATACACCATATTGCGAATGATCAAAGTTCGTATTCAGAACACGCATTCCTCCTGTCAGGACAGTCATCTCGGGTGCGGTAAGGTTCAGCAGCTGAGCTTTATCAACAAGCATTTCTTCTGCAGGTGCACTGTACTTCGGATCTTTAAAATTCCGGAACCCGTCAGCTTTTGGCTCGAGAACTGCGAAGGATTCAACATCGGTCTGATCCTGTGAAGCATCCGAACGTCCCGGAATAAAAGGGACATTCACATTATGACCGGCACCTTTTGCAGCTTTCTCTATTGCTGCACATCCGCCGAGTACTATCATGTCGGCAAGCGAGATCATCTTATCATCCTTCTGTTCGCTGTTGAACTTATTCCTTATTTCATCAAGCTTATTCAGTACATCAGCAAGCTGAGGCGGATCATTTACCAGCCAGTCTTTCTGTGGAGCCAGACGGATACGGGCACCGTTTGCTCCTCCCCTTTTGTCTGAATTACGGAATGTTGAGGCAGATGCCCAGGCTGCAGATACCAGTTGTGACACTGACAGACCTGAAGCGAGTATTCCGGATTTTAATATTTCAACATCCTTATCGTCAACCAGTTTATGTGTAACAGCAGGTACAGGATCCTGCCAGATCAGATCTTCAGCCGGGACTTCCGGGCCCAGATAGCGTGATTTCGGCCCCATATCGCGGTGAGTGAGTTTGAACCATGCCCTGGCGAATGCATCCTGAAATTCATCAGGATCTTCCAGAAAACGTCTTGCTATTTTTTCATAGTCAGGATCAAATCTGAGTGAAAGATCGGTTGTAAGCATCATCGGTGCATGCCGTTTTTTGGGATCATGGGCATCAGGTACGGTATCTGCTCCCATCCCATGTTTTGGTTTCCACTGATGAGCACCGGCCGGACTTTTAGTCAGTTCCCATTCATAACCAAAAAGGTTCCAGAGAAAATTATTTGTCCACTTTGTCGGTGTAGTGGTCCAGGCCCCCTCAAGACCGCTCGTGATGGTATCACCGGCATTGCCTTTCCCGAAGGTGTTTTTCCAGCCAAGTCCCTGTTCCTCAATACCTGCAGCAGCAGGTTCAGGTCCCACATGCTTGCCCGGATCGGCTGCTCCGTGTGTCTTTCCGAAAGTATGGCCGCCGGCAATAAGTGCAACAGTCTCCTCATCATTCATTGCCATTCTTCTGAATGTCTCACGAACATCTCTGGCAGCAGCAAGTGGATCAGGAACACCGTTCGGACCTTCCGGATTGACGTAAATCAAGCCCATCTGAACAGCAGCCAGCGGATTTTCAAGATCGCGATCACCTGTATAACGGTTATCTTCCAGCCACTTGCTTTCAGATCCCCAGTAAATGTCTTCCTCAGGTTCCCATATATCCTCCCTTCCTCCGCCGAAACCGAAAATTTTGAAACCCATCGATTCCATGGCACAGTTCCCTGCAAGTACCATCAGATCAGCCCATGATAGTTTTTTCCCGTATTTCCTTTTTATCGGCCACAACAGTAACCGTGCCTTGTCGAGATTTGCATTATCGGGCCAGCTGTTAAGCGGGGCAAAACGCTGTGTCCCGGTACCTGCTCCGCCACGACCATCGGAAACACGGTATGTGCCTGCACTGTGCCACGCCATACGGATAAATAAAGGACCATAATGACCATAATCAGCAGGCCACCAATCCTGAGAAGTCTTCATAAGTTTAAAGATATCTTCCTTAACAGCTTTCAGATCAAGTTTTTTAAACTCCTCCCTGTAGCTGTAACTCCCACCCATCGGGTTTGAAAGAGAGGAGTGTTGTCGCAGGATATTCAACTTAAGCTGATTTGGCCACCAGTCTATATTCCTGGTACCTCCTCCTGCACCGTGTTTAAGAACTCCGCCTCCGGGATGCCCCATACCCGGACTGCTACCGGGATGTGAACCTAAGTGTGTTTTCTTGTTTTCCATAATTTACAGGTTTTAGTTATTGATTTTATGTGGATCCAATTGTAAATACTCTTATTGAACATTATGATTCGTAAACTTACCAATGATCTGGATCTGAATATCTTCAACTCTGAAGCCCGGTATCCTTTTCTTCTCAAAATATTTCCTGACGATACCGGACAACTCTTCATCATTATAGTCTTCAATTCTGCTTATTTCGGAAGAATACAAATGATGATGTGATTCCATGATTGCATCGTATCTGTAAATATCCTTATCCGTATTTACCCTGTTTATCACTTCTTTTTCAACCAGAACATTAAGAGCTTTATAGACAGTTGCCGTAGCTGTATCAGGGTATTTTTTCCTTATGTATCTTAATATCTCTTCAGCGGTAGGGTGATGCAATTCAATGATAGCTTCAAGAATTGATACTCTTCTGGAAGTGACTTTGAGCCCTTTATCAGTAAGCCTTGCTTTGAGATCCCTGTTTTTCATAAACCCATCAACAAAGTGGAATAATTCTACTTTCAAATATATAAAATTAGATCATCTTTTATTAAAAGTCAAGTGCAAAATAATAAAAAAGAGTATTTTTCAAATTCATATTATACCTGTCATTCCCAAAAACCATTGATTAAGACTGATTCCGGTGTTAATACATTTTCCGGTCTGTGAATATCTCATATATATAACCTTAATCTGTATCTTTATTTTTAAACCGGAAATAATAATATATGAGAATCAAGAGGATCCGGCTCAGAAAAGAATATCGTTTAAAAGCCCGGTTTTTATTTTTGGCACTTTCTCTCCTGGGTTTAATCTTCATACCGCAGTCTAACAGGGCTTTTTTGGTATCTTTTTTCAGTAAAAGATGCAGAAGCCATCAGCAGGTTTACAGCAAAAAGCTGAACGACAGGATCCCGGAGTATTCTGTCAGTGCAAGATTAAACGGAGTTGAAAGATCATACGGGGAAAATGATCTTGTTGAAAAGATATCTGCCGGGCAATTATTCAAAGTCAGAAATACAAGATATTATAAAATCGAAAATATGAGATACAGCTACCCCTATCTTACCGGAGACAGCAAAAAGCTGCTCAGAGAGATCGGAAAGAGATTCAGGAAAAAGATTTCAAAGGACGGTTTGAAGGGATCAAGGTTCATTATAACATCAATGACCCGCACGACAGAAATGATAAAGGATCTTGGGAAAACAAACATAAATGCTTCTGAAAACAGCCCCCATCTTTATGGTAATGCCTTTGATATTTCATATGCACGCTTTTCATTCATAAAGTATCAGATAACGGAATGTGATAAATGGTATATGAAAGAAGCGCTTGCAGAAGTTATCTGTCAACTGAGAGAAGAAAAGAAATGCTGGGCTACATATGAGAGGAACCAGGGCTGTTTCCATGTTGTTTCCAGATAATTGCAGACTCTTATTTTACGAATTTCATTTATATTTGATCTTTAAGCCCTGAAATAAAGAAGGCAGGGGAAGAATCTGTTGTCAGGGCTACAACAACCTGGATCCTAAATACCTGAAATATTAAATCATTAAAAGATGAAGAGAAGAGTATTTCATATCTTAGTTCTGATTGGTCTGACAGGCTTGTTTGCGGGAGCAATTGATACCAATGCTGAAAACCTTATATCTAATCCCGGATTTGAGGTCTCACCTGAAAATCCGGTCAGCTGGAAAATAACCGGTCCTGTTCAAACAATGCAGCCTGTGACAACAATTGATAATAAAGTATTTTTCAGCGGAAGATCAGGGCTGAAAATGGAAAGTACCAATCCCAATTGTCATGGGAGAGCTGTTCAGATGATAGGAATAACCGGAGATCAGACATATCTTGTTTCAGCAAGGTTCAGGATGGAAAATATAAGCTCCGTCCATAAAAATGTCCTTATCAGGGTAAAATGGTTCAGGGGGAAGGAACAACTTGGCTATAATTACATCTATACTGTTGAAGGGGAATCTGGAGGCTGGTTTCTTGCATCGGATAAGATAAAAGCTGTAACAGGATCCACAACTGCTGAATTATCACTGGAATTCAGATGGAGTTGCGGAACGGTCTGGTGGGATGATATATCTTTTGAAGCCTGTGAAGAAGATCCTCCAAGAAAGATAAAAGTCGGGACTTTTTATTTCCGTCCACCGGGGCCGACTGTAGAAAAAAACATCGCACTGATGAGTGAACTGATTGACAAGGCGGGTAAAGCAGGCTGCACAATAATTTGTCTGCCTGAGGGATGGCCGACATGCAACACCGGCCTCGGGATGCAAAAGACAGAATCCAATACCCTGGAGGGGAGTGCATCGCTAATGATGTCGGAAAAAGCAAAAGAGTACGGTATGTACATAGTCTCTGGTCTTTACAGCTGGAAAGGAGATACTTTGAAGAACGTAGCTGTACTTTATGGCCGGACAGGAAAGATCGAAGGGATCTATGAAAAAGTTCAGCTTCCTGATTCTGAAACTGAAGCCGGAGCTGTACCGGGAAATTCATTTCCGGTATTTACCACAGATTTCGGTAAAATAGGCATCCTGATCTGCTGGGACAGCGCTTTCCCTGAAATATCCAGGATACTTGCCATCAATGGTGCAGAAATCCTGTTTTGTCCCGTCTGGGGAGATGTAAGGGGGCCTGAATCATGGAAACTGACAGCACGTGCCAGAGCTTTTGACAATGGTGTTTATTTCGTGACAAATATTTTTGACGGACACAGTGTTATTGTCAATCCTGCCGGTGATATACTTCAGGAAAGCGGGATACAGGGTACTCTTCTTACAGCAGAAATAGATCTGAATTACAACCCACCCTGGCACTGGATAGGCAATGCGGGACTTGGCATATGGAAAGGAGTCTGGCGTAAGGACCGGCGCTCGGATCTTTTCGGAATATTAGGAGAATAGGGAACCCCAGGATGCCCCCGAACAGTTTATCACTGGTATAATCTAACCCAGTCAACTGTCATGCTGATCGGAAGCTCCTCCGGATTTGTTATTTTACCCGGCCATTCATGTTCCATCTGCTGGTCGATAAGGAGGTAAAAAGGCTGATCAAACGGCCACTGAAAGGTTCCGGCTCCCGCCACTTTAGGATATTCATATGATTTTATACCATTGATCGCATAAACAAGCTTATCGGGATACCAGCTCACGCTGTAAACATTATAGTCATCGGGATTTATTTTGGCCGTAGTTGATTTTTTCGGTTCGGTCTGCTTTAGAGTAATGGTATAATGATTATGCGTGGTCTGGTATGCATAATCATCGTGGTTAAGGCGTTCCATGATATCCATTTCACCGTTGTGCTGATCGGGATAGATATCTTTTTCCGACAGCATCCATATAGCAGGCCATGCTCCGTATGCAGGATCGAGCTTTGCCTTTATCTCAATCCGACCGTACTGAAAAGCAAATTTATTCCATGAATAAATGCCGCCTGTAAGGTAAGGACGGGGATCTCCTGTAAGTGAATCGGGATTTATGATACCCTTAAGATGAATGTTCTCATCATCAAATTCAACAACCCTCGGATCGGTGGCAGTTATATACCTGAAACAATGCTTGACTTCCCTCCAGTTTTCAACCGGGACTTTCCATTTAGGTGATTCAAAGAGACCTATACGGCTCCAGATAGTTGTATCAAGAGTGCCTTTATCAAAATCATCCTCCCATACAAGCTGCCATTGAGTTGACTCATTCCTTCTTTCTTCTTTCTGGACATATATATATCCTTCTTCAATTTCGTATGGCTTTTTATCACAGGAAATGGCTGTAATAATGATCAATGTAAAAAACACATATAAAAATATTTTATTGAGTATCATATGATTATGTATTATTATCTGAGAATAACCTCATTCAGTAACTATGATCAGATCCGGGATTACCCAAAGATAATCATTCTGTTGTTTTATTAATCTTAAAGTCAATTTTTTGCTCAAATTATGGATGGTACAGCAACTTATAAGATCTTTTAACATGCCAGCTCAGTTTAATGATCCATGACTGCTTCCGGCTTATATTTGTCTGAATGTGAACAATTAATAATAAATACCGTATAAAGTAAAAAAAATAAGTCATGAAGAAGATATTAGGATTATTAACAATGATACTCGTACTGAGTATCAGCTGTCAGAAAGATGAAGACACACTTCTCGATTCTGTCATAGGTAACTGGACATCACAGGCTATCAACCTGGGAGGGAATGATGTTTACTTTCAGGCTGGCTTTGTGACGAACGGTAAATATGTTTTAAGCTTATATGATGCTCAGACTGATGAGCTTGTAATGACACTTGATGAAGCAGTTTTTGTTGTGGACAATGATGAACTTCAGATATCGATCGAAGAACCGGATTTCAACCAGCAGGCATCAGGTGATCCCATAATGGTAACCTTTTATGTATTTATTTCTAAAGATAAGAATGAAATGAGATGGTTCCCGGAAGATGATAACGGAGAAACTCCAACAATTTTATGGACAAGACAATAGTTTATCTTTCAGAAATTATAGAATAAACCAAAAAAGAGGCTTAAGGGGCCTCTTTTTTATTTTTAGGAATTTCTCAATATCCTTTTTCAAAAGCTAATTGCATGTATATTATAAGTGATCAGAACCTGTTAATCCGAATCAGATTTCCAGGTTCAAAAATCCTGCAACAATTAATTTTACTCTTCGTCTTTTCATTGGAAGTTCCGGGCAATCTATTGATTTGCTCATATACCTTATCTGTTACATTAAATCTAATTCTGAATTGATATGTTAAAAAATCTAATCAGATACAGTTTAAGGTCATTTAAAAGGCAGAGGTCATATTTTATCATTAATGTAACCGGTCTCTCCATCGGGATCGCTTGCAGCCTTCTCATTGCACTTTATATATTTTACGAAGCAACCTATGACAGATTCAATGATAAGAAAGACAGGATTTATAATATAGTCCTGAACTTCAGGATGAGCGGAGAGGAGTCTGATCAGGCTGCCACTCCTTCCAAAATCGGTCCGGAAGTATTCAGAGAATTCCCGGAGGTTGAGGATTTTCTCAGAATGAAGAAAAAACGCGGAGCAAATACACTGACATATAACAATCAGGAATATTCTGAGGAAAACATCATTGAAGCAGATTCGTCATTTTTCAATTTTTTCACAATCCCGGTATTGAGAGGTGATCCTGAAAATCTTCTCAATGCCCCGGGTAAAATAGTCCTTTCCTCTTCAGTTGCAAAAATGATATTCGGTAACCAGGATCCTGTTGGGAAGGTCCTTAAAACAGGAAAGGATACTTCAGCTTATGTCGTAACAGGTGTTATGCAGGATATTCCCGGCAATTCGCACTTCAGAGCAGGTGCACTTGTCTCCATGTTATCTGATCCTATGTCCCATAGTCAGCACTGGGGAAACCACCACTTAAATACATATCTCCTGCTTAAACCAAATACAGATCCCGTAGCTGTAAATGAAAAATTTAAATCTCTTGTGATCAGGCATATCGGCCCGATAGTCGAGCAGGTGATGAGTATGTCTTTCGGGGAATTTCTTTCCAGGGGAAATAAACATGAATATTATCTTCAGAATCTTACTGATATTCACCTGAGTACTTCGGTTAAACCTCATTTTCTTCCTGCTGGTGATCCAAAACTGTTGAGAATTCTGGCCGGAATAGCTTTGCTTATCCTCCTGGTTGCAGCAGTCAATTTTACAAATCTCTCTACAGCCCAGGGTTCCGCAAGAGCAAAAGAGGTGGGTATAAAAAAACTTGCAGGATCTGCCAGAAGCATGCTTATAACACAGTTCCTTGCCGAGTCAGTAATAATGTCATTTGCATCAACGCTTATTGCACTCATAATAATCAAACTAATTCTGCCTTTCTTTAATGATCTTCTTGATACAACAGTATCAATTCAACTTTCATCCATTTGGTATATTATCCCCTTTATCATCCTCTTTTCAATAATTACTGGGGTGCTGGCAGGAACTTATCCGGCATTCTTTCTCTCTTCTTTCAGCCCATACAGGATTTTCAAAGGTGGTAAAGATAACCTGAGCCATAAAGGCAGGTTAAGGAAAGTGCTTGTAGTTCTTCAGTTTACAATCTCGATTTTCCTGATCACAGGTACTCTGATCATGTACAGGCAATTGATATTTATGCAGAACAGGGATCCCGGATTCAACGAAAATCAGCTGCTTGTACTTGAAAATGCCGGAGCCCTTGGAAACAATATCAATACATTTAAAGAAGCAATTTCCGTGATACCAGGAGTTATCGACGTGACAAGCTCTTCATCCGTGCCCGGGAACATTCGCAGTTATATGGCTTACGCACTGGAAGGCAAAAAAGATGAGACAATACTTATGTGGACAAATTATGTGGATTATAATTTCCTTGAAACATATGGTATGACACTTCAATCAGGAAGATCCTTTAGCAAAGAGTATCTTTCTGATATTCAAACTTGTATGGTAAATGAAGCTGCGATAAAAAAGTTTAATATAGATCCGCTGAAAATGAGTATAATGGAGTACCGCGATTCCGGGAAGATGATTGCTTACCCGATCATTGGTGTTGTAAAGGATTTTATTTTCGAATCCCGGAAAAATGAGATAGCTCCTTTTATATTCATGCTGAAACCTGAATATGAATCATACGGTTATATTACTGCGAAAATATCGCCACAGAATTATACAGAGACAATCAGCAAAATCGGGGCTGTATGGAAAGAATTTACCATAAATGAACCGCTAAGGCATACCTTTATTGATGATATAATGAAACGGTTGTATATTAAAGAGAGACAGAATACACTTATTGCAGTCATAGCTTCACTTCTCGCCATTCTTATAGCAGGGC
This sequence comes from uncultured Rikenellaceae bacterium, assembly GCA_964421975.1. Classification (GTDB taxonomy): domain Bacteria; phylum Bacteroidota; class Bacteroidia; order Bacteroidales; family VadinHA17; genus LD21. Next base: position 17,221 of record CAYQZL010000021.1, on the reverse strand, counting down.
TTGGTTTATATGGACTTAATTCGTTTACAATTGAGCACCGTACCAAAGAGATCGGTGTGCGAAAAGCAATGGGTTCCTCTGTCAAAGGCATCTGCCTTCTTATATTCAATGAGACAATAATCCTTGTCGTAATATCGGCACTTATTTCATTTCCTGTAATTTATTACACATCAGAAAAATGGCTGCAGAATTTTTATTACAGGACAGAACCGGGTATTTTAACTTTTGCCGGAGGTCTGATCATTGCCTTAGTGACAGCCCTTCTGACTATCAGCTGGCGTACTATCAAAGCAGCCAGGGCAAATCCTGCACTTCTGCTGCGATATGAGTAATTGAATGAATATAAACTTCCGGATCTTTTTATTATGGCAGGATATACCTGACTAATCCTTCAAACCTGTCAAACTGCCGATCCACCCGATAAAACCTTCCGGAATGCTTTTAAGAGTTTTACAATTTTTTCCTGACCACAGGTCTGAAATTTTTATATTCTCCCTTCTGATACCATTTCTTATTTCTGCCTGTTTTGATTCTTTAAATTACTCTCAGGATAAAGATCTCCTTGCATCCCTGTCCGGATCGTTCTTTATCTCACAGACATCATCCAATATCATAGTCTCGCCATTTTCGGCAGTATATTCTGGCCATTCAGGCAATCCTCCACCGTCTGGATTTCCGGTCTTCATGAACCTGGCAAGAGAACCGGACATTTTAGCAGCAAGATTACGCGGACGGGCTCCGCCTCCGGTATGAGATATCTGGACATCGGTATTATAGAACCAGAACGAAATATCCATTGTGTGAAATGCCCTTAACCTGCCGTCAAATACGGGAGGATTCCAGCCGAACCATGCAAGGAATACAGGGGCTGCCTGTTTGGATTTTAAATTGCATAATTCTATTGCGTTCTTTCTGTTGCTTAATACCATTGCCAAAATTTCTATTGGCTTCCTGTCGGGAAAACTCTTTGCATATGCCTCAATTATTTCAGAAGCATTATCCCCCAATGCAGGTCCGAATCCTCTCATAGTTTTAGCAAGCTCTTTTGCTTTTTCAAGTGTGATTTCCTCAAGGGAAGAGTCAAATGCACTTGGTGATCTTTCATAAACTGTGCTGCAGACTATCATCGGAATATCTGAGGCTAAATCAGAAGCCTCAGGGAAATACGGATGTTGCTTTACATATATCCCGTCTGCAACAGGACTAAATCCACCCATCATACCTGTCACCCCTGATTCCTCCCTAATTTTCATGACTGCCTTCCTGGTTAATCCGTAATAATCCCGCCACGGCATCTCCTGAAGTTTATCTATCTGAGATGGATTTAATCCTGCTTCTTTTAGAACATATGAGGCAAGTTTTTCCGAATTATTTTTTTCCCCAACCTTCAATGCAACTCCGCTCAGGGCTACAGCTTTGTGAAACAGACCTTTCGCAGAAGGCATTGCAGTAAGAGTACAAACCTTTCCTCCCCCGCCTGACTGACCTATAATAGTGACATTCCCGGGATCTCCACCAAAATTCGATATGTTATCCCGTATCCATTCAAGAGCTGCTACAATGTCCAACATACCGACGTTTCCCGATGCAGCATATTTGCCGCCTCCAAAACCGGAGAAGTCAGAAAAGCCAAGAGGCCCTAACCTGTGGTTAAGGGAGCAGAATACAACATTTTCTTTTCGACTAAGGTTTTCACCATGATATTCCGGGTGTTCAATCGAATTTCCACTGGTATATCCTCCTCCATGAATCCACAAAATTACCGGACGTTTTGTATTGTCATTATAGCCCGGAGTCCAAACGTTTATTCCAAGACAATTCTCACTTACATCGTCATAATGCCAGTAGTCTGTAAAAGCAAGATACCTGTTAGCATAGAAATTCTCAAGTAACTGAGGTGCTGCATTAGGCCAATAAACAGCCGGATAAATATCGGTCCATTTTTCAGGTTTTTGAGGAGGCATAAACCTGTTCTTCCCTTCCGTATTAGCTCCATAAGGTATTCCCAGGAAATTATAGATGTCCCTGTGAATAAATCCTCTTACTTTCCCGAAAGTTGTTTCGGCAATGGCAATATTATCACCTATGAAGATTATTTGCCCGTCATCCTCCTTTTTGTCCGAAGAAGATGTACATGATGTGACTGAATGAGCAGCAGCTCCAAATGTAAATCCGGCGGCCCCTGATCCCATTGTCTGAATAAATTTACGCCTGTCTGTTTTCATGGTTTTGAGCTTTTGTAATTTAATTTGATTGGTTGATCGGTAAAACTTAAAATTACTCTAACTTCCATTAAAAGTCAATAACACTCATTATCTAACAAACGGATTTTTTGGGCCATCAATGGCCTGTATTGATCTCAAGTATGGAAAGAGAACATGGAGGGGATCACTCTACCGGGGTTTCCGGATCCTGCTTTCAGATCAGGACCTTATATTAGTGCTCTCTGAAAAAGGCGGGCTTGCACTGGTCCGGGCATTTTCGATATTAAATTTCCAGTTGCCGGAAAAAATATCAGAATAAATTTTCTCAGTAACCGGAGCATTACGGGTAACCGGCAGGGTAACTGTGAATTTTGTCCCTTTTGCGGGAATACTCTCGATATATATTGAACCTGTTTGGAGCCCTCCCAGTTCTTTTGTGTTAGCAAGACCAAGTCCTACACCTCCTGAGAAGCTCTTCTGTCAGCCTGATAAAAGCGGTCAAACAGATGATCCAATTTTTTTTATTGCAGTAATATTTCCCGGATTAATAATGTTTTTGCCTTCAGGAGTGTATAGAAAATCTATTTTATCCTTATGTCTTTCAACCACTTTTGCTCTGACCATTTTTCCCAGACTATTCAGAAGTTTATTCTCTGCATTGAATGGTTCGTCGAGTATAGCTATTGCGGCAGGCAACCACCTTGCGGGAAACAAATCATCATATGCCCCTCCCTGCTTGTACTGGTTTATCACTGATTCAATTTCCTTTAAAACAGCCTCAGGACCATCCGGACCGGTCAGGCTTATATTCCTGCTCTTTGCCCATCTTATCAGAGCTTCTCCATTTGGCACCAGTAATGCAGTAGTATATTTATTCTGATTATTGTACAGCATCATCTGTTCTATGTAAGGGGATCTATCGGTTATTGTTTCCTCAATACCTTCAGGATTGTATTTTTCGCCATCATCCGAAATAAGAAGACTCTTGAATCTTCCCAGTACAAATAGAAATCCGTCTTCATCAACATATCCCATATCTCCGGTATAAAGCCATCCTTCACGAATAGTCTCCTGGGTAGCTTTTTCATTTTTCCAGTATCCCTTCATGACATTTTCTCCCCTGACCACTATTTCTCCCTTTTGGCCGGGAGGCACTTCATTTCCGTCCTCATCACATATTTTCAGGTCCATATATCTGACTATATTTCCTGAAGATCCAAGCTTATGTCTTTTCAACACATTTGATGAGATTACCGGCGAAGCTTCAGTCAGTCCATAGCCCTGCAGCATAGGGATCCCAATGGCATAAAAAAACTTCTGGACTTCGATATCGAGTAATGCTGCCCCGCCGATGAAAAACTCCAGTCTTCCTCCGAAAGTTGCCCTTATCTTTTTAAACAGGATTATATCATATAGCCTATACAAAGGTTTCAGGAATAATTTCATCCCTTTCCCTCTATCCCATCCGATGCCATTATAACTATAGGCTATCTTTAAAGCATGCCTGAACAGCTTTTCAATAAAAGGCCCCTTATCCCTGATACCCTTTTCAATACCTTTGCGTATGTTTTTTGCCAGTGCCGGTGCGCTGAACAGGAAGACAGGCTTAACTTCCCTTATATTTTCAGGAAGATGCTTAAGGCTGTCAAGATAGGATTTCCCCGCCTGTACTGCTGCCAGACTGGCTCCCGTAGCCATCATAATATATATTCCCACTGTATGCGCAAATGAATGGTCCCATGGCAGAATAAGCAGTGTTGTCCACCATGAAGGGACATCCATAAGAGTAAGTATCTGTTCAATATTGGCTGTGTAGTTTCTGTGAGACAGGATTATTCCCTTGGGATCGGCTGTAGTCCCTGAGGTGTAGCAAATGTTTGCAGGATCATCAGGTCCGACTGATCTTATAGTTTCCATGAATTTATCAAAATTCTCTTTCAGATATTCCTCTCCGAGTCTTCTGACATCTCCCAGATATATCTCATCCTGAGAATAACTTTCTTTAGGATCAATAAGTATAACTTTCTCAATAGTTTTGAGTTCATGTTTTATTGAATTTATTTTAGCAAGCTGTAAGTTTGAGACTATAATCCATCTTGATCCGGAATGGTCCAGCCGGAATTTGAGGTCAGCTCCCTCCCTGAGGGTGATGGAAAGAGGTACACTTACAGCACCCGCATTCAATATTCCCAGTTCACTTATTACCCAGTCAGTGCGGGCTTCAGACAACAATGCGATCCTGTCGCCTTTTTTTATGCCGAGCGACAGAAAGCCTGCTGCAATTTTGCAAGCCTGCTCCTTTGTCTCTTTAAATGTGGTCGCCTCATATTTATCAGTTTTTTTCTCAAGAAGATAGGGACTGTTCCCATATTTCTCAGAGGCTCTCTCAAGCAATTCCACAATTGTCTTCATTACGTCAGGTTTTAGATTTATTATATCAAAGATAAACCAGGGTTTGACAAAAGTCAATTATATTTGAGACTAATGCTTTATTATCAGATCCGTGATTTAACTGACCATTAATCATATAATATTTAACATACCAGCATATAAATGGCAAACAAAATATTTTATCTTTTTCTCCTTTTACTGTTTTCCTCTTTATTGAAATCCCAGCAGCCTGAAAAGGTATTGACCTCAATTTTTAATGAAGCACTGACAGATACGACAGCATACAGCCAGCTTGAATATCTGTGCAAACAAACAGGAGGAAGGCTCTCTGGTTCAGTGTCTTCCTTAAAGGCAATTGAATTTACACGTCAGGCTTTAATAAATGCAGGGGCTGACACCGTATGGCTTCAGAAAGTAATGGTGCCTCACTGGGAAAGGGGATTTGAACAGTGCTGTATCATATCATCACAGCTGGGGGAATGCGATCTTACCATATCTGCTCTTGGTCTTTCTTCAGGAACAGATTCAGCAGGAATAAGAACCAAAGTAATTGAAGTACATGATTTTGATGAATTACCAATTCTCGGAAGGAACAGAATTGAAGGCAGGATAGTTTTTTTTAACCGTCCTGTTGATAATAAGCTTGTCAATACATTCGCAGGGTACGGAGGTGCAGTTAATCAGAGGATCTCAGGTGCATCAGAAGTTTCACGTTATGGTGCTGCTGCAGTTATAGTCAGATCGGCAACTCAGGCCATTGACGATTTTCCTCATACAGGGACTACTCATTTTACAGAGGGTATTAAAAAAATCCCGGCTGTTGCTGTTTCCACGATTGACGCAGAACTGCTAAGCGACTGGCTTGAGAAAGATCCGGCTCTTACTGTTCATCTTGTATCGACTTGCAGGAATCTTCCTGACACAATATCATATAATGTCATTGGAGAAATACGCGGTCACCGGAAACCATTGGAATATATTACTGTCGGAGGTCATCTGGATTCATGGGATATTACCGAAGGTGCTCATGATGATGCCGGTGGGTGCATTCAGGCTATCGAAACTATCAGGATATTTAAAAACCTGGGTATCAAACCTGAACGCTCTGTGAGAGCAGTTATGTTCATGAACGAGGAAATCTCCGGAACCGGAGGCAGAACCTATGCTGATGAAGCAAGAAAAAAAGGGGAGATACATTATGCTGCGCTGGAATCTGACCGTGGAGTGATGAGCCCGAGGGGATTCGGTTTCGAGGCAGAGGGATCAAGACTGGAAAATCTTAAGTCCCTCGCCCGGTATTTCGTCCCATTCAATATCAGGGATTTTGATGCCGGAGGAGGAGGATCAGATATCTCCCCTTTAAAACCGATGGGAACACTATTGATCGGGTATATTCCGGATTCTCAGAGATATTTCTGGTATCACCATTCAGCTAACGATACATTTGAACAGATAAATATCCGTGAACTTCAGATGGGAAGTGCAGCTATTGCTTCACTGATATATCTTTTAGATCTGTTTGGTTATTAAGGAACAGGGGTCGGCAATCCCACTCTGTTCTGTTCTTATTAAACTATCAGCAGCAAGCACCGGTAAACGGCAATCCAAAAAAGTATTCCTTAAATAAGAACTATTTCTTATAGTTGACAATCTCCTCCGGACTTTTCCGTGGTGTTGCAGCAGAAACTGCGTCAACATTTTTATCAACATTACCGATCCTCAGAAGTGAAACGGCATTATATCCTGCCGGGATCTGAAACAGCTCTCTTTGTGAATTGACGTTTCTTATCGGTCCGGTATAAATGCGTGCTCCCAAACCCAGTCCATGAGCCGCAATAAACATATTCTCAGTGGCCAGTCCGCAATCGAAGTCGGGAGTGGTACCGGTCTGGGATACAAGACCTGAAATAATGATTATTACATTCCCCTGAACAATATTGGGAATTGCCTGCTTCATAGTGGCAGTGTCATTTACCACCGTGAATTTCCAGGGCTGACGATTCACTGCACTCGGGGCTTTGATCCCGCACTTAAGAATAATATCAATCTGCTCATCGGTCACAGGATCGGTTGTATAATTTCTTTCGGAATAAGCTGATAAGAGCACGTTGGTTACATTATTATCGGATACCTGGGAATATAATCCGGATACGACAAAAAGAGCTATAAATACAAGGAATAATTTTGTTTTCATGGTTTATGATTTTATTTATCGTAAAGATAGTATTTTTAAAATTTTCATTGCAGCCTTTTAATTCAGGGATACCCTCTAAAAGTTCGAAAACCATATGTACCACTAAGTGTAACACCTCAGAGAACTCAGGAGCATCAACAATAATAACTCCTGCCCTTCTTGCCACCCCTTGCCCCCGGGGGGCATTGCCGTCAACTTATGAAATGTATTAATAACAAAAACTGCTGTAAATAGCTGATATATAACTAATTAACTTTCCCCTCCTTTTTTTAAGGAGGGGAAAGTTATTTGCATATAATTCTGTTAATTACAGCAGTTAAATTTATTAAATTATTCCTTAGGCTAAGGGCTATGGGATTTAGGGGTGAGTTATATAGTAGACACTAAGCTCCACAAAGCTGATTTATATCTGCTCCGGCAACTTATAATTATTTCGATAAGATGTTTTAAGAAATAGATTTGCCTTATCATTCCCGATAAAGCTTTCATTCTCCCTGTCAAAAATAAGTTGCCTGTTACCGATACGGTAAGCAATGTTCCCAAGATGAACAAGACTTGCACTCAAATGCCCCTGTTCAACCTCACCGTTAGGTTTATTTCTTGTTCTCAGTGATTCAATGAAGTTCTTCTGATGATCAACGTCGGGAAATATACCACCGTCCTGGGCAATAATCCTTGAATCTTCACCTTTAACCTGCCATCCTCCGCCATGCCGTCCAAGATACATAAGTCCTTCGGTACCGTATATTTCTGTTCTTGTAGCATTTGTCCTCCAATTGGGGAAAAGCGTTTTATCCATCCGTATATTGTTGGGTGTTTTTTTCATGTAGGAGGTAGCTGCGCCGCTATCGCATGTCATATTAAAGTCGTCAAATTCATAGATTATTGAAATGAATTCAGGAGTTTCCTTTGTGGATTTCCATGGCCAGTTACCTCCACGTGCATAAACGGATTTCGGATGGGGAGGATCGTTGAGTACCAGACGGGCCAGATCCATCACATGACTTGCATCATCCGATAATGCCCCGCCTCCGAATGCCCAGAAATCAAGCCAGCCACCACGTCCCTCAGCAAAGGTTATGGCCGGATTGAAAGGGCGAAATGGAGCAGGACCCAGCCATGCATCCCAGTCAATCCAGTCCGGTATCTCCTGATCAGGTTGCGGCATCCATTTTCCGCCACCCAGCATATTATAGCATTTTACAAGAACTATCCTGCCCAGCTTTCCACTTTTTATATATTCACGGGCCGAGAAACCATATGCTGCACTCCTGTTCTGAAATCCAATCTGGACTATTCTTTTATACTTTTCGGCCGCTTCAATCATTTTCCTGCCTTCATGGATACTGATTGTAGGATTTTTTTCCACATAAACATCTTTCCCGGCCTGACATGCCCAAATAGTTGCAAGAGCATGCCAGTGTTCAGGAGTAGAGATCATCACTGCATCAATGTCCTTGTCATCAAAGATCTCTTTCATGTTCCTGACTGTCCCGGGCCTGTAACCCAGTTCCTTTTCAATTGTATTTACAGAGATCCCCAGCCGGGTAGTTTTTACATCACATATGGTTTTAACTTCAACATTCTCATTTACCCTGCAGGTATTTATGATTGTATCAAGGCCCCGTGGTCCTGATCCGATAAGTGCAAGAACGATCTTATCATTGGCTCCTCTGAAGGATGAAGATGGAAATACAGACGCTCCGAGAGTCAATCCCATTGAACCACTGACCGTTGATGAAATGAAATCACGTCTCTTCATATTCTAGTTTTCTTTTTGAAGTAAGAAATCCACAGCATTGAACATTATCTTCCTGAATTGTTCCATATTCCAGTCTTCCCAATGTCCCATTGAAGTATATATTGCTTTCCCGTTCCGGCGATTATTTATCCATAATACCGGTTCGTCAGGCTTATCCGGAATCTTACCTGTAAGCATTACCTGTACATCAGGAGACTTCAGGGGTCTGTTCCTGTACAATGAATAGAGAGGAACAACAGGTCCGGTAAAATCATCCGTATCGATACCCTTAAAAAGTGGATGGCTCTCCATGCCCGGTACAAATGAGTATTCTATACCTGTCTTCAGAGTTCCGTAATGATCCTGGTAATTCCCGCCCAGTATATCGTTGTCAAATTCAGGCCACTGTTCCAGAGGGTAAACATCTCTGCCTCTGTATGCAGCCGCCTGGCTTCCGGTGGCAGGCAGAGGCTTGTTCAGCACGAAGGCATGACTGGCAGTCCGTAAACCAAGAACAGGTTTTCCGCTGCTGACATATTGCCTTAAAAAGGCCATTCCCGGTGAAGGCAAAGCACGACGGCGAACCTGGATCACCGCCAGATCAGCATCTGTAAGTATCTGAAGGTTTTCAATATTATGTATACCTTCTCCGGTATAAACCGGCTTTCCCAAAGCAAATTCACAACTGACACCTTCCGTGAGCAATAATTCATGTGCAAATTCAGGAAGAGTCTGATTTGCACGATATTCATTTTCAGCAATAATAAATGCAACAACAGGACGATCGTCATCTTTAAATCTGAATTGTTTCTGTCCTGTGAAATCACATGAAAGCATTGTCGGGCAAACATATTTCTCAATATATTCAGTCATCAGGCTGTTGCCGGTAAAATGTGAAACAACAGGCCATTGTTTCGAGTTATACATTGTGTCTGTAAGGTCACGCATCAGGACAACGTTCATTCCCAGACGGACCATATTACGAAGGCCAAACGACCGTCCGATAACACACATGTTTTCATGAACACCCGTTAATATCACATTTTTTATACCTTTTGCTTCGAACAGACCTGCAATTTCGATACCCGAATCACTTATTGCATCCTTATCCATTATCTCTATAAGGTCAATCTGTTTTGTCCATGGCCGTCCCTGTATACACTGAGGATCACAGTCACAACCTCCGTCTTCCTGGTCAATTGGCCAGATTGCACCTTTTTCAGTATCCAGCAGATTATTACTTATAAGATATTTTGCTTTTTTGCTCTTATATTTTTGTCCCAGTTTGCGGGCCGGATGGTTTTTATAATGATCAATACATGAACTGGGAGCATGTACGACGAGGATACCCTTCTCCCGTGCCAGGGATATTACATTATTCATAAACGGAGCCATTTCCGCCACTCTTTCAGAAGCACCTTTGCACCAGTGCTGATCCCACATATCACAAATTATAATTGCAGTTTCATTAAAAGACCAATGCTGTATTTCATTAACAATAGCGAAAGCACCGGTATCAGAGCCGGAAGGGATCCTTTTTTCAAGGGAGACCACCAGTTTGTCTGCATCAACAGTACTTTGCGCTTCACTATTAATTGTTGATTGAAATCCCAGACTGACCGTAAAAAGAAATAAAAGGAATAATTTCATGCCTGGATATTTTAGGGTAATCACTAAGTAATATGGAACAATTTGTAAATATTATACTAAATTAAATCATTTACCTTAATCCGGTATATCCGAATTAAGTAAACACTCAGAAAAACCAGGTATTAACTATTTATATATTTTTACAGACTACTATTATCATAATTGTTAATAGCATAATGCTTTGAAATGTTTAAATTCATATATATGCAAAGAATCTGTTTTATTACCATAGTCTGTTCGTGTTTTTTATCAGCTTTTTCAGGATTTGGACTCTATGGACAGGAGTGTTTCCCGAAAGAAAAACTGCCATTACATATTACTCCTCTCACTGATTTCGGTGAACGTCCGGAATGGTCCAATGATGGGAAGAAGGTCTATTTTCTTGATAAAGCGGGAGGTGATCTGTGGTCCGTTGATATCAGAACCAAAAAGACTTCCCGGATAACGAATCCGGAGGATCGCCCTGCCGGGCATGGTTTCTATCGTATCGGCTGTCTGGCTAATGGTGACATCCTGCTTTGCTGCGGAGCTGAAAGGCACAGGCTATATTTTCAGATCCTCGATAAAAGCTTAACCAAACCTCCTGTAACTATTAAAGGCGGAGGATGGGATGACGGTGGCGAGGGTTGTGATGAAGGTCCTGCCATATCCAGGAATAGTATGAAAATAGCATGGACCACACCAGGACAATTACAGATTTATTCGGGAGAAATTTCATATTCAGATGGCAGACCGGAAATCATCAATAAAAAACTGGTCGTTGACTACAGGGATATTGTAACTATTGACGGAGAAAAATACGGTACTGCAATTGAGTCCCAGGACTGGAGAGCTCCTAAAGATGAGGAACTTATCTTTTCACAATATAATACAATCTGGAGAATAGTTGAACGGAATAAGCCCACTGCAGTGGCACCCGACCCACGAAAAAAAGCAGGTGCGGAAAGTAACCGGGAACCCGACCTTAACTCCGGAGGTTGTGAAGTTCTTGGAATAAACCTTGTTACAGGCAAAATAATTAACTATTCCAAAGCTCCGGAAATCTATGATGAACCTGAGGGAATTTTTCCTGATGGCGAATATACTCTTGTTGAATGTAATAAACACATTCCCTCGGGGAGAACGGGTACCATTGATATTTATAAACTGAAACTGGACGGATCCGGCGATTCCGAAAGACTTACTTTTTTTGCAGATGAAAAAGGATACCGCGCAAGCAATCCGGTTGTTAACAGGAAAGGAACCATGATCACATTCTCGGGTTCCCGGTCAGACATGGATGCAGGACAGGGTTGCGGTTTATTCCTGTTTGATCTGAAGAAATATGAAAAGACCAAAAAATCAGTAAAATAACATCACTCACTCCCCGGGAAGCGGCTGTATTTTGAGAAAGTTTCCATAACATTCTCTACATATGTTTTTGATACCGGGATATCAGTGATCTGAGGATCATCAAAATCGAGTTTCAGCCCATCTTTTTCTTTCCTTATGACTTTTACTTTCTCGAAATTGACCATATAGGATCTGTGACAGCGGATTATCTCGGTTCCGGCAAATTTCTCTTCCATCCTCTTCATGGTATCACGCAACAAGTATCTGGAAATCTTTCCGTTATTGAGATAACATATATTTATGTAGTTTTCAGTTGACTCCAGGTATAACAGATTCTCTTTTTTTACCGAAAATTTCAGGACAGATTTATCATCAAAAAAAGGGATCATTTCTTTGGCGCTCCCTGAAATTATTGTGCTCTCCTCCATCCTGTCAATCTTTTCCTTCTTATCACGCCATGACAGATAGAGCCATGAAATTGAATATGGCAGGAGGAGAACAAGCGCCGTATTCTGGGCTGAAAGCTTTACAAGATCAAAGAATATCCTGGAATCCTTAAGGACAAATTTCTGGAAAAGGGCATAGAATGAGGCCATAAACAGTATCTCGGCACTGATCCAGATAAGATATTGAACAAGATTAATAGTTCTTTTTCTGCAGACATGATACATAATTATCCTGCTGATCACAACGACCAGTACCCCTGTAAGAATTACTATACTTGAATATGTAAAAAACTGAAGTTTCGTCAGATTGAACCACTTGTCGGCTCCGAACGGGGAATAAATATTTATAAAAACAAGAGCGAAAATGGCTGTGAAAATAATCAACCGTACAATATTACCCTTTTCGACAAGATATGGTGCTATAGGTTTCTGAATATCCAATACAGGTTTTCTTAATTGTATGCAAATGTAAATTTTTTATTTTATCCCTGCATTTTAATAAATTTTACCCTGAAGTGATTCCGGTTTTTGTCACACATATCTGTATTTTGTCACACATCATCGTTTTTTGTCCCTGCGGGCGAACACTCAACACATAAATTTGCCAGCTCCTTTCGATGACATTTCCTTTGTGTGAAAAATAATCAGAATTCTGGTTTGAATGGAATATACGAGACTTTTTGAAGAGTTACGGGCTATATACAATTCCGGAACGGAAGAGATCCGGATCCCAGAATCCGGAATAAGGATAATGAATACATACTTCATTTCGGGCTATTCTTCTGAAGATTTCCTGAATGAAGGTGATTCGTCGATCACCGAAAACCTGAGCTTCACTTATCCTGTATTCATCCCCGAAAATGAAAAAACAGAAAAAGTGATCCTGCTTCTTCACGGACTTAATGAAAGGAGCTGGATCAAATATCTTGTCTGGGCTTATTCTCTTGCCCAACTCACCGGAAGCTATGTGATCCTTTTCCCAATCTCTTTTCATATAAACCGTTCACCTGAATCATGGAAGGATCCGCGCGCCATGACAGGTTTGTTAAAAGAGAGGAACAGGAACAGGGGTGATGACCGATTAAGGAGTTTTGCCAATATTGCAATAAGCGAAAGGCTTACGGATGATCCGCGGCGCTTTCTTAACTCAGGATATCAGACGGTCCGCGACCTTGAAGATCTCATGATCTCAGTCAGGGATGGCAACCATCCGTTCATCCCGGTCGGTAGCAAAGTCAATCTCTTTGCATACTCCATAGGCGCTTTTCTTGCAGAAATAATTATGATGGCCGATCAGCAGGACCTTTTCATTAATTCGAAGCTATTCATGTTTTGCGGAGGTTCCGTATTCAGTAATATGCACGGTGCATCCAGGCTGATAATGGACGGTGAGGCATATGAAAGGGTTTACAGGTATTACATGAAGGATTTTGAAAAAGAAATTAAAACCGGAAGAAAGATCATGGATCGCATACTTTCAACCAGGGTTGGCATGGCTTTCAGATCCATGATCGATCTTGGACGGTTCGGGAAATTCAGGGAAAAATCTCTTTCAGAACTTGGCGACCGTATGCTTTCAGTGGGACTGGCAAAAGATACCATAATACCTGCTGATGGAATTGTTGATACTCTGAGATTTTCTTCAGGTCGCAAGACCGGAAAGGTTGAGATCTGGGATTTTCAATACAACTACTCCCATGAAAATCCATTCCCGCTTTATAAAACCTCTGAAAGCAGGCTTGTCGACAGCAGTTTTAAGAAAATGATCAACCATGCCGCAGGCTTCCTTATTTAATTTTCAGCAGATATGTTTCAAAAAAAGAAATAAATTTTCATCTTCGACCCCTTAAATCATATTCATGTCAAGGGATGCTGAAAACTGCAAAATCAATTACTGAAAAGGTTTTCAGCACTACAACACATCATTCATATTCAGGGAGATGAAAATCAGCGAATATATTGAAAAACATTTCTGGATCTTTCTGCTTGCAGGGATCATCATCGGATTGTGGCAGCCGCTGAGATCGGAAACACCACCTTACCTGCTGAAATTGCTCCTGGGGATGATGCTTTTCCTGGTCTTTATGAAGATCGACGCAATCGAAGTGTTTGAAAAAATAAAAAACTTCAGGTTAATGATCTTTATAGCACTGGTCTATATGATCATAGTGCCTGTTTTATTCTATTTTCTTACAATGTTCTTTGACAGGCAGCTGGCGACCGGTCTTCTCCTTCTTACAGCGATGCCTGCCGGTGTCTCATCTCCCGCCCTGGTAGATCTGCTTAAAGGCAATATTCCCCTCGCTATGAGCATAGCTGTCGTAACACAGATTATTGCACCCTTCACAGTCCCCATGTTATTCTGGATCATCGGATCAAGAAGTCTTGAAATCAACATCTTATTGGTATTCAGGGACATAGTAATGCTGATCTTCATACCAATGATCCTTGCACAATCAGCCAAACGGTTTTTTCCGCGTACGATAAGCAGGGGACAGCACCTCTTCACTTCTGTCAACGTATTTGTTCTCTTTTCATTTGTCTATATAGCCATCTCATCCCAGAGGGACATAATTATAGCAAACCCTGTGAGCCTGATATGGAAAACAGTAGTATTATATCTTGTTTTTGCCCTGCTTCATGCAATAGGATACCTGATGGGTTTAAACCAGAATAAAGAGAACAAAATAGCTTATGCTGTGACATCTGCCTATATGAATAACGGTATGGCTATAGTTCTGGCTTCGGCTTATTTCGGACCGGATATACTTATACTTATGGTACTGTCCGAACTCCCGTGGAATACTCTCCCGGCTCCATTCAGGAGGATTGCCAGGAATCTCAACTGATCATTTCAACATTCCGGATTTTTATAAAATCTTTATAAACAGGATTATATTTCTGATAAAATCCTTATGGCTCAAGCAGCATTTTTGTACTGCATTAAAACTATTTGTTATGTTTCCAGCTCTTCTCTCAGCATTGCCGGCAGAAATAACAGTGAATAATACTTCTTATATCATTGTTTCAATATCTGCCCTTTTAATTCTCGCTTATCTTATATATGCGTTATTTAAACCTGAAAAATTCTGAAAGATGAACTCCGTGATTATAATATATTCTCGATGATACTTTTAAGATTTAAATAAATGCCTTTTAAAGATATACTCCAGCTTGTTTTATTTTTCGCATTATTGATCCTGATCACTCCGTTTGCAGGGACTTATATGGCTAGAGTATTTTCCGGAGATGATCATCCGATGAAAGCAGTTTTTGGCCGGCTGGAAAATATTGTTTACAGGATTGTCCGGATCAGTCCTGATGAAGAAACAACATGGAAACACTATACATTTGATTTATTGATATTTAATTTTACCGGTATTATTTTCCTGTTCCTGATCCAGATATCCCAGTCATACCTGCCGCTAAATCCCGCTCACCTTCCCTCTGTATCGTGGCATTCATCTCTGAATACTTCAATAAGTTTTGTGACAAACACAAACTGGCAGGGATATTCAGGAGAAACAACTCTCAGCTATCTGGTTCAAATGGCCGGACTTACAGTTCAGAATTTTCTCAGCGCCGCGACCGGAATAGCTGTGTTACTGGTATTAATAAGAGGTTTTTCACGCAAAGAGACTGCCTTAATCGGTAATTTCTGGGTCGATATTACACGGACAACAATATATATTCTATTACCGCTTTCAATCTTTTTTGCGGTTATCCTGGTCAGTCAGGGTGTTATCCAGAATTTTAAGAGCTATGAAGAAGTGCAGACTCCTGAAGGATCTTGTCAGATAATTCCAATGGGGCCGGCTGCATCACAAATAGCCATTAAACAACTCGGTTCAAACGGAGGAGGATTTTTCAATACAAACAGCTCACACCCTTTTGAGAATCCAACTCCGGTTAGTAATTTCCTTGAACTTCTGGCAATCCTGCTTATCCCGGCATCATTGACCTATTCCTATGGTAAAATGACAGGTTCTGTAAAACACGGATGGGTGATCTTTATCGTCATGTTTATTTTACTTGTAGCAGGGTTATTCATTTCATTATACAGTGAATACTCTCCAAATCCTGTTTTCGGGAAAATGCCTTTAATGGAAGGCAAGGAGACCCGCATTGGCATTACCGGAAGTATTTTATGGTCAGTGGTAACAACGGCTGTATCGAATGGTTCTGTTAATGCAATGCATGACAGTCTTACACCTGTTTCAGGAATGATTCCCATGATAAACCTTATGACAGGAGAAGTAATTTTCGGAGGAGTCGGTGCAGGATTATATGGTATGGTTATATTTATTGTGCTTACTGTGTTCATTTCGGGATTAATGGTTGGAAGGACACCTGAATATCTCAGTAAGAAAATTGAATCCAGAGAGGTCAGGATGGCTGTTCTTGCTGTTTTGATCCCCAATTTTATAATACTGTGTTTCTCCGCTCTTGCAATCATTACCGATGCGGGTCTGTCAGGTATTAAAAATCCGGGACCCCATGGTTTGTCCGAAATTCTGTTTGCATACAGTTCAGCAGCCGGGAATAATGGAAGCGCCTTTGCCGGGCTTGACACAAATACTGTTTTTTATAATCTTACTCTTGGATTCGGAATGCTTGCAGGAAGGTTCGGCGTAATCATTCCCGTTCTGGCGATGGCCGGAAGTCTTTCACAAAAGAAATTCACACCTCATTCCACAGGGACATTCCGGACAGATAATATCCTGTTCATTGTCTTGTTAATAGCATCTGTTCTTATAATTGGCGGATTGACCCATTTTCCCGTATTTGCCTTTGGCCCTGTAATGGAACATCTGTTAATGATCAGGGGTATGACTTTTTAATTTGATAATTATGAGTATAAAAAGAAATATTGGTTTGTTCGACAACAGACTGCTCTTACAAGCTGTAAAGGAGAGTTTCACAAGGTTAGATCCGCCACATTTAATTAGGAATCCGGTAATTTTCATTGTTGCACTCGGAGCTTTTGTTACAACAGTATTTGTTTTTACCGGTTTATTCAACGGAAATTTCTATCAATTTGATTTTCAGATAGCCCTCTGGTTATGGTTTACTGTCTTATTCGCAAATTTCTCCGAAGCCATTGCCGAGGGCAGAGGGAAGGCTCAGGCTGAAAGCTTACGCAAGAGCCGAATT
Organism: uncultured Rikenellaceae bacterium; assembly: GCA_964421975.1. Classification (GTDB taxonomy): domain Bacteria; phylum Bacteroidota; class Bacteroidia; order Bacteroidales; family VadinHA17; genus LD21. The sequence continues at coordinate 109 of CAYQZL010000021.1, read as the reverse complement.
AAAATAAAAGCAAGAAAAATCGAAGGGGACAAAGAAGTGGAGATATCTGCTTCCGGACTAAATAAGGGGGACATTGTAATTTGTGAGGCAGGAGATATAATCCCAGCCG
>CAYQZL010000020.1:0-39407 GCA_964421975.1 uncultured Rikenellaceae bacterium | reverse complement strand
TTTAAAATATATACAAACCACATAGTTACAGCTATGACATAATAACTGCTAGAGCAACCAGCGAAACATACAATCAAAAATAAAAATAAATATTCAGGAATAAAAAGATAGAAATTAATTTTATCAGGGCTTCAGTGGGCTGCGCCCACCGAAGCCCGAGGAAGGTTTAGCGTTACAAAGCTCTCTATTAAAGGTAAAGCCCTCCTACGCTAAAGCTTCGGAGGGCGAAGGTGGGCCCAGCTGGGATCGAACCAGCGACCCCCTGATTATGAGTCAGGTGCTCTAACCGTCTGAGCTATGGGCCCGTATTTACATCCCCCTAACCCCCTTCAAAGGGGGAAAAGTTAACTCCCGTTTCAGGGATGTAAAACGGACTGCAATATTAACCAATTGTTGGAAAATATCCAAAGCCATTGTAAAAATGTTTTTATCCCTGATTTATTTAATCAGATCAGAGTATCGAATCCTGAAATCTGCTTCCTAAACAGATACAACCGGAGTTACTAAACTACGTATTAAAAAACGTATTAAAATACATATTATAATAAGTATTTTAATACGTAGATACCTAATTAAGCAAGCCTTCCCTGAAAAGAAATTATTGGATTGATAAGTATCACAATGAAGGAGTCTTATATGAATCTTTTTTTACAGCCATAGCCCTCAGTGCGGGAATAAAAAATGCAGAGACGGCCAGTAATGTTATTGCTGTTCCGGATATAATGAATGCATTGGGTACCCCTATGGCATCTGCTATGAAACCGGTCTGCAACAACCCGAAGATGGATGGAAGAAGTGTCAGACTGCCATAAAGGGAAAATACTCTTCCCATAACTGCCACATTCACATTTGTCTGGATAATTACCATAAATGATGCTGAATATACAGCCATTGTGATACCGCCGATAAGGGTAAGACCGGCAAAGATCCAGAATCCTGATTCCGGTAATATTCCTGAAAATAAAAATGTGAGACCGAGTACCAGGAAAGTCAGGTTTATGATAATGATCTCGGGGATCCTTATCTTTTTTATTCCCAGTAATGCGCCTCCGGCAAGCATTCCAAGACCCCAGCATACTTCAACGATGCTCATCTGGTATGTCCCGCCGTTAAAATGGTTTATGGTCATCAGCGGGAAAAGGGCAGCAACCGGCATAATGAAGAAATGCGCCAGGACTATTAATATAAAGAGCCAGAGTAATCCTCTGTGTCTGTAAATTTCCTGCAGTCCTTCTTTTAGTTCCCTTAATACATGAGGTTTGGGTGTATCTTCTTTTTTCACCGGATTAGGGATGCGGACAAGAAGCAGGGATATTACGGCAATCAAAGCTCCGGCGACGTCGAACATAAGAACCCATGTCATATTAAGAACAGTTATCATAAGTGCTGCCAGTGCCGGACCGGCAATTACACTAACCGACTGTATTACCTGGTTGATACCCGATATCCTCATGAGTTCAGATTCGGGAGCCAGCAGGGGAATAGATGCCTGCATCGCGGGAACATGAAAGGCACTTCCCATTGAACGCATTATAAGCAGAAGGTAAACAAAAGAGATCTTTACATCACCGCTGATGAACATAAGTGCCATTATAAGAGTACAGGCGGCTATAAAGATATCTGCCATAATCATCGTTCTCCTTCTGTCCCAGCGGTCAACAAAAACACCTGTGAACGGACCGATTATCATTTGCGGTAACAGGGCTGCAATCGTTGCCCATGCCAGCACTTCGGCTGATTTTGTCTCGATGCTGAGCCAGAAAACAACGGCATAGCCGACAATGGAACTGCTTAATGTTGAAATAAGCTGTCCGCTCCAAATGATACCGAATACTCTCTTCCAGCCTTGCATGGCTTATCTGATTATGTCAGTTCAATGTATATTGCAGCTGCAGTGCCATCCAGAAAGCATTTTCAGGTTCTTTGAAATTGATCTGTTCAAGGTCTCCCGGAGTAAAATAGCCAAGTACGCCGGTAAACTGCCAGTGTTGGTCATACTGATGCCTTAAGTACAGATTGGTTTCATTACCGAGGTGATTGCTGCCTTCCCTTACCTTCATGGTGTTAAGAAAATCACAGTTCTCAGATTCAGGAATATAAAATAGCATATGTTTGAGTTCGACATACATTCTCTTCCCGGGGGCGGTAAACTTAACTGAAAACTGGGGATTACTAAGGTTGGACCATGAAACGAATCCCATAAATCCGTGAAATTTTGATTTGGAACCGTATACAGGATCAAAACTCTCAATAATATCATCACCCGGCTTATCTCCCGAAGCATAATAATACCCCAGACTCACTTCCGGTGTTGCCGGCAGATCATCAAATCTGTATACTGTCTTTAATCCAAATCCGTGAGCCTTTATCTGATGTCCTTCTTCACTGCCGAATTCATTTACATACAGGATATCATATGAAAGTTTTTGATTTACAGGGCTTAAAAGTTTTATACCTATCCAGTTCCTGTTGATCGACAGGGTCTTTATATAGTCGGCGGTACCCTGGGTTTTCAGGGCATAAAAAGTTTCTGCATCCAGCCACGGGGTCAGTTTTTTATGTGAATAAAGGCCACCTCCGAGGTATTCAAGGTGTGTGAACGGGACATAAGTTTTTTCCGGATCATGTATTTTTGTTCCACCACCGAAGATATCAATGTATTCATCATTCTTTCCGTAGGATACTTTTATTGCATCCCAGGTGTATCTTCCGGTATTTCCCCATTGAGACATCTCAAAGATTTTCCAGTCGCCGTAAAAGATCTTCTGCCGGCCTATCTTTACAGAAAGGTTCTTCAGTAATTCCCTGTACTCAAAATAAAGATCATAGATTTCGAAATATTCTTCCTGGGGATTCATCACATAGAATGAATTTTCAGACCAGGGATCGCAGGTTTTATAAAGATCGGGGTAATTTTTACGGCTCAGCGACCATCCGAATGCTCTGGAATCCTGCAAATGAAATGCTGCATTTATTTTCCCTTTCCTGTATATTATTCCGGGGATTATCCTTTGCAGAAGTAATTTATCATTCAGTTTACCGGTTGCTTCAGGGCTGTCATCCCCGTAATTTTTTGCATTGTATCCATCCCAAAGTTCAAAACGGTACCGTACTGTAAGGTCAAATAGAAATCCCGTGTCAATATCTTGTGATGCACCGGACCGGCATAACAGAGATAATATTATTATGATAAGAAAGCGGCGGATCATAATCTTGTAAGAAACAGCTGGCTAAAATAATATAATGTGAGGAAAGTTGCAGACAGCTTAATGTTAAAAGATCTTTAATTTACGAGTGGAATTACTTCTTTCAGCAGATTGAGAACATTATGTACGTTTTCTGCAAAGACTCTGAGAACCTCTTCCCAGGTAACAGGATCTTCATCAGTTTTCCAGGAGTCATAATCGGTGCTCATTGCTATTGTGGCATAGGGTATTTTAAGTTCGTTGGCCAGAATTGCTTCAGGGGCAATTGACATGTTGATTATATCCGCCCCCCACATACGGAAAAGATTTGATTCTGCTCTTGTTGAGAATCTTGGTCCTTCGATAGTGATCACAGTTCCCTTTTCATGGACGGGAAGATTCATTTTGCCGGCGGTTGATATTATTAGGGATCGGAGATACCTGTCAAAGGGATCGGCCATTGGAGTATGTCCCGGCTTTCCCGGTTCAAATTCATCGAAAAAGGAAATTGAACGGTGTCGTGTAAAATCGATGAACTGATCGGGGATCACTATATCTCCGCGTCGTATTTCTTCCCGGAGGCTTCCGCATGCTGTAGTTGTTATAATATGTGTACAGCCTGCTTCTTTGAGAGCAAAAATATTTGCCCTGTTGTTGACATGTGACGGAGGTATGGTATGATCCTTTCCATGACGTGAAAGTATCACTATATCTGTTTTGCTTATTTTTCCGCAGATAAGCGATGAACCGGGACTGCCGTATTTGTTTGTAACATTATATATTTCAGGATAACTAAGAATTTCAGGATCTTCAAGTCCAGTACCTCCTATTATACCGATCTTTACCATTATTCCTTTTTAAGATAATGCATCAGGACATTCACGGCTTCATCCATATCCTGGCCGAATGTAAGTATTCCGGCGCGGTCGCCTGCCATAACTATTATTCTTTTCTCAAATACATCTGAATCGCTGAAAAGCCTGAAAATATCCTTTGCCAGGCCTGTTGTTCCGTAATCCATAGAAGGATTGGTTGTCGGTACCTTATATATGATCTCGTTCCAGAGATCGATGCTGTGAACATGTACAACGGCATTCACATCCGGATCTGCAAGATAAATGGCTGCATGGGTAAGCGATTCCGAAGATGCCTTAAGGGGGCCGGTACACTGTACCGCATTATCATCAATATTGAATGAATTGACTTTTACATAATGTCCGGGTTCAAGTTCGGGGATCTCACCTGTTGCAGAACCGGTGATTATGAACTGGTTTCCACCTCTGATCCTCATGCTGATATTTCCGAATCCGACACCATTCTCATAAGCTCCTATCAGATCCATATTATAGAGGATCTCTCTCCAGTAATTGATTATTTCATACTGTTCATCTGATATTACGGGTCCGCACTGGGTCCAGTGACAATTGAATTTTACGACACCTTCCATGTTTTATATGATTTTATCTGAAAACATTTGTCTGATCTCTTTTTCCGAAGCTTTGCAAATCCCTTTTTCGGTAATCAGTCCGGTAATGAGTTTTGCCGGTGTTACATCAAAGCCATAATTTGAACTACGTGTACCGGCAGGGCATATCCTTACCTTTTCTATTATTTCTCCGTTAAATCCTTCAATATATGTTACTTCTTCTTCATCACGTTCTTCTACGGGTATTTCCTTAAGACCATCACTAATGCTGAAGTCAAATGTGGTTGAAGGGAATGCCGGATAAAAAGGTATTTTATTATCCCTGGCAGCCAGTGCTTTGAGATATGTTCCGATCTTGTTCGCAATATCTCCTCTTAATGTTGTCCGGTCACTTCCGACAAGTACAAGATCCACCATTCCATGCTGCATAAGATGTCCTCCGGTATTGTCGGTGATAAGAGTATATGGAACGCCGGCCTGTTCCAGTTCCCAGGCTGTAAGTCTTGATCCCTGATTACGGGGTCTTGTCTCATCGACCCATACATGAACGGCAATACCCGATGCATGAGCAATATAAACCGGTGCAGTGGCGGTACCGTAATCAATGGATGCCAGCCATCCTGCATTGCAATGTGTAAGAATATTGACCGCTTTCCCTTTCTTTTTCCTGCTGATTTCTTCTATCAGAGGCAATCCATGCATGCCTATAAGCCTGCAATTCTCCTTTTCAAGTTCACAAAGCTCAACGGCAGCATTTAAGGCAGTTTCACCCGGAGAGGTACCTGGTGAATCTGTCCGGATCCTTTCCATGACAAAGGTTACAGCACGGGAAAGGTTTACAGCCGTAGGACGGCAGGAAACAAGATACCTTGCGGCATTTTCCAGATGATGAAGAGTGTCGGTATTGCGGGTTATTTCAAATGTTGCCAGGTAAAGACCGAATGCTGATGCAGCACCTATAAGCGGAGCACCGCGCACTGTAAGGTTGCTTATGGCATTATAAACATCTTCAACAGACCTCAGTTCCCTTATCTCGAAGAAAAATGGCAAACGGTTCTGATCTATCACTTTGACGACAGAAGGATCTGATTCATCGAGCCATATGCTTTGATAATTTTTAGTGCCGACAAGCATAAATAGTACAGAAAAATTAGTCGCGTTCAGGGATCAAATGTATAAAAATACAAAACTTATTTTGAATAGCGGGCACAGAATTTATAATGAGGATATTAAAGTTAGAAAATTCGACCATAAAATTCGAAAACTTTGATTGTAATAATTTATATAGTAATTTTGTATCAGGAGATAAACTAATTCGCAAAAAAAAGCTATATGGTTAATAAAGAGGAATATAGAAAGAGAATAATTGTAACGTCGGGAGAAATCTTCAGCCGTTACGGCTTTAAGAAGACCTCAATGGAAGAGATTGCCGAAGCTCTTAAAATGGGTAAGAGTTCCATATATTACTATTTCCCGGGGAAGGAAGAAATATTCAAAGCCGTAGTATTATATGAAGCCAATATTCTTAGAAATGAGCTTACTAAAGCGATCAAATCAGTTGAATCGCCCATTGAAAAATTACGCAACTATGTTTTTGTCAGGATGAAATCATTCGAAAAACTCTCGAATTATTACAATGCCATCTTTGACAAGAATCTTGATCACTTTGATTTTATAGAGAGTGTACGGCTCAAATATGACCGTGAAGAGCTGGCAATTTTAAGGCTTATTCTTTATCACGGGGCAAGGATGAAGGTATTTAATGTACCCAACAGTGAATATACGGCACTTGCTGTTCAGACTGCACTGAAAGGTCTGGAGGTACCTCTTTTCTGGAAAAAGAAAGATCTGAATATAGAAGAACGGCTCAACGGAATCCTGGATATTCTTTTCAACGGGATTTTGAGGAAGTAGTTGCCGGTCTTTTTATAACAGCTCTTTTTTTGTTTTTAATGCTATAGTAAAGCCATACGCTTCCGGCAATAACAAAAGGTATGCTCAGGATCTGACCCATATTCAATGTCATTCCCTGTTCAAATTCAACCTGGTCCTCTTTCAGGAATTCTATAAAAAATCTTGCAACGAAGATCAGTATCATTGCCAGGCTTATAAGTGTGCCCTGGATATGTTCTCCCTTTTTCCGCCAGTAAATACGCAACAGAAGTATGAATATCAGAAGGTAAGCAAGTGCTTCATAGATCTGGGTGGGATGTTTCGGGACGTTCTCTCCGTTCCTGAGGAAAACAAAACCCCAGGGAAGGGTGGTTTCAACGCCATATATCTCAGAATTCATAAGGTTCCCGATACGGATAAAAAAACCTGCAAGGGCAACGACGATTGCTATACGGTCGATTGCCCAGGTATAATCTTTTTTCTCCTTTCTTACAAAAAACCAGATAGCAAGCAATATACCTATTGCAGCTCCATGGCTTGCGAGTCCTCCGTGCCAGATTTTGAGTATCTCGGCAGGATGCGATAAATAATATCCGGGTTCATAGAAAAAGCAATGCCCGAGCCTTGCACCGACAATAACACCCACTGCCATATAAATTGTTAGTCTGTCGAGTGAAGAATCCGGAAGATTTTCATTTCTAAAGATCCTGTGCATGATTATATACCCGAATAAAAATCCTGAGGCAAATAACAAACCGTACCATCTGATTGCGAAGGATCCTACCCTGAAAATCTCAGGATTTACATCCCATGGGATAACAAAAAAATGCATTTCGTTAATGATTGATTAAGTTTCAAAGGTATAAAATATGTCATTATAAGACCAGTCCGGGAAGCATGTTTTTAACTCCGGTCTTCGGATACAAATCATTTATACAGTAGATGAAGTTATGTCTGTCGGGCGTCAGCCGGCAGATGACTAAAGTTGAAACAGTAAATGGATTGGTAAGAAAAAATGATGTAAGTTTGTAAACTTGTTAAACCCGAACCGGATGGAGAAACGGAGCATATTCAGGCACATCACGCATGTTATAATCGGCTTTATTATGATAGCCGGATGTGCAAAGATCAGCTCTCCGACCGGAGGACCAAAGGATAAAGAGCCGCCTGTAATTCTCAAAAGTGTTCCCGGCAATGGTGCAAGAAATTTCAGAGGAAAGAAGATCGTAATAACCTTTAACGAATATGTTGTCCTGGACAAGATAAACGAGAAATTCATGGTTTCGCCTCCGATGGAACGAAAGCCTGAAATTCTGATCAGAGGTAAGAACGTTATCATTGAGTATGATGAAGAGCTAAGGGACAGTACAACCTATACCTTTTATTTTCAGGATGCTGTAAGAGATCTCAATGAAGGTAATGCAATAAGTAATTATCAGTTTGTTTTTTCAACGGGACCGGTTATTGATTCACTTTCCGTGACCGGGAATATATATAAATCCAATGATCTGAATCCGCCCGAAGCAACACTTGTTGTCCTGTATATTGAAAAGGAAGATTCTGCGTTCATGAAGCATATTCCGGCATATATTGCGATGTCGGACAAGAACGGATATTTCAGGATTGACAATGTGGGAGCGAGGGAGTATAAAATATATGCTCTGAAGGATGCGGATAACAGCAAAAACTTCAATCTTGCCGATGAGGAGATTGCTTTTCTTGATTCCACAATATTTGTAACACCAGAAAAGAGCTGGCTGCCGGTAGTTCAGGATTCGGTAAAGCCCTTGCCAAAGGATCCGAAAGCAGCCGATACAATAGTTTTACAGGGAGATTACAGGTTGTTCCTGTTCCAGCATCAGAAGAAACTTCATTATCTTACTTCTTCTGCAAGAAATATGGCTTACAGACTTGGTTATACTCTTTCACTTCCGCCGGATACTCTTGGTTTTCATTTTTCCATACCAGGAACTGACAGCAGTTCATATTACATTGAAACCAATAAAGCCCGTGACACGATACAGGTATGGCTTACCGACACTGCACTTTACAGGCAACAGATCATTAATTCAGTCATAAAATATCCTTTTACCGACACTGCAGGAGTTATAGCGCTCAGGGAAGATACTATAATGATGCGGTTCATGACGCCACGTCCGGCAAGGGGTAAAACCAAACCTGTTGCTTTCAGGTATTCATCAAATCTTACCTCAGGAATCCTTCCTCCGGGAGGGAAAATCTATTTCACTTCACAGACTCCTTTCAGAAATGCAGATACATCCCGTACAAGGTTCTATGAGGTTGAAGGGACTGAAATGACAAGGATTCCTTTCACACTTGATATTGACAGTACGAATTCATGTCGTATGAATCTTACAGGAAATCTTTCTATGAATAAAAACTATATTTTTATAGCCGATTCTGCCTCGTTCGGTAATATTTATGGTGAACAGTCGGATTCGACAGCATACAGGTTTACAGTAAAAAATGAAGAAGCATACGGAAAGCTTGTTCTTGATATAAAAAACCATGAAGGCAGCAGAATAATTCAGCTGCTGACGGAGGATGAAAAGATCATCAGGGAAGTATTTATGGACAAAGACGGGAAGGTTGAATTTCCTTTGCTGGAAAAAGGTGCATACAGGGTTCGTGTCATTTATGATCTTAACAATGACAAAAAATGGACCACAGGAGATTTCAGCATCAAGCGTCAGCCCGAGCCCGTCTCATATCTGCCTTTGACCGTTGATATAAAGGAGAACTGGATCCGTGAATATTCATGGGACATAAGTGAAAAGAATGTAAAAAAAGTAAAAATTTACCCTGCAGCAGCAAAGCAATCAAGAGGAAGAATGTAAAATATCTAATATCTGTAATATGAGAGAAATTGTAGCCGGAGTTGACATCGGAGGCACCAATACAGTCTACGGCCTTGTAGACAGGAAAGGCGAAGTAGTTGCTGAAGGGAGCCTTAATACTACCAGTTATCCTGAAATAAATGATTTTGTTTCTGCACTGGTAACAGTCATCAATAAATTATTATCATCGGGGGATTATAAATTATTGGGAATAGGCATAGGAGCGCCTAATGCGAACTATCATAAAGGAACCATTGAGCTTGCTCCGAATCTTGCATGGAAGGGAATAGTACCCCTTGCCGACCTGATAAAGAAAAAGATTGATGTTCCGGTCATTGTCACAAATGATGCAAATGCTGCAGCAATGGGCGAAATGATATTCGGGGGTGCAAAGAACATGAAGGATTTCATTGTTCTGACTCTTGGTACCGGTCTGGGCAGCGGTATTGTAATAAACGGTCAGATGGTATATGGTCATACAGGTTTTGCGGGAGAACTGGGTCATACAACAATTGTTCCCGGAGGAAGGGATTGCGGTTGCGGACGGAAAGGATGCTTTGAAACCTATGCATCGGCATCCGGACTGGTCAGGACTGTTCTTCTGCTTCTTAGTGAAATGAGGGAAGACAGTATCCTCAGGAATTTAAAACCTTCAGAACTTACATCCAGGAAGATCGCGGAAGCAGCCGAAGCAAATGATCCGGTTGCCCTCAGGGCTATGGATTTTACAGCTGAAAAACTGGCTTTCGGTATATATAATGCAATCGGATTTTCAAGTCCCGAAGCGGTGTTTTTATTCGGCGGACTTGCAAATGCCGGGGAGAAACTCTTTGAACCTGTAAGAAAATATGTTGAGAAGAATGTTCAGCCGATTTTCAGAGGTACGGTTAAAATATTACCTTCGGGAATTCCTGAAAGCAATGCTGCTGTGCTGGGTGCAGCAGCGCTGATATGGAACGAAATTCCTGAATAATTTATATAGTAGAGCACAAAGTACACACGAAGGACACAAAGAGGAAGAGTAAAGCATGAAAGTTTACGGATTAAACAGATTAAATCTGAAAAGAACTGAATGAATCAACTATTGTTATATTTTGTAATGGTTGCTCAATTAACCTTTAATAGTCAGACGATGAAAGTAATTGAAGTTGAAAAACTATCATTTTCCACCGATTTTCCTGCCCTGGAAGAAATATCCCGGAGCCTTGATAATTTGAAAAAGGAGCATATTGATGTGCTGAACTGGAGTGATTATAATTATAAACCAGATGTAAATTTTTCGATCGGTTATACAGATAAAGAGATCCTTCTTAAGTATTTTATTACTGAAAATTATTTCAAGGCAGAAAAGACTGAATCCAATCAGATGGTTTGTGAGGATTCATGTGTTGAATTTTTCGTCTCGCCTTCTGATGACGGCATTTACTATAATTTTGAATTCAACGGAATAGGGACATGTCTGCTTGGGACCGGGACCGGAAGGGAGAACAGCAAAAGGGTTGATCCGGCTTTAATATCGAAGATAAGGAGGCAGACCTCGGTTGGGAATAAACCTGTAAGTGAGCGGAAAGGTGAATTTTCGTGGACAATCACAATGGCAATTCCCTTCGACGTTTTTTTCCATCATGAAGTTAAAGATCTGAAAGGGAAGGTATTCAGGGCTAATTTCTACAAATGCGGTGATATGCTTTCTGTTCCGCATTATGTTACGTGGAATCCGGTCGGAACTTCCAATCCCGATTACCACCGTCCGGAATATTTCGGATTAATAAAGTTCAGGTGAAATTCAAATTATTAAGATATGATAAAAGGTAACGCAATTATCGGACAGTCAGGCGGGCCCACTTCTGTCATCAATTCAAGTCTGGCAGGAGTTATTGAGGCCGGTTCACTTTCGCCTGATATTGATGGGATCTATGGTATGCACTATGGAATTGAAGGTTTCATGAAGGAGATGATGTTTGATCTGGGGAAACAGTCGCCGGCTGTGCTTAAGGGATTGAGAAACACTCCGTCATCGGCCCTGGGATCTTCACGGCATAAGGTAAAGGATGAGGACCTTCCGGGTATCCTCACCGTACTAAAAAAGTATAATATCAGGTATTTTTTCCTCATAGGAGGTAATGATACCATGGATACCATAAACAGGGTGGAATCTTATTGCCGTCAACAGAAATATGAGCTTCAGGGGATTGGTATCCCGAAGACCGTTGATAACGATCTATTCGGAACAGATCATACTCCGGGCTATCCTTCGGCTGCCAGGTCCAATATACTGAATGTGATGCAGGCCGGGATACTTGCCCGTGACATGCAGAAAGTCGATAAGTTTGTAATATATCAGACAATAGGAAGGGATGCCGGATGGCTTGCTGCCGCTACAGCGCTGGCACGTAAGGAAGAGGATGATGCTCCTCACCTTATCTATACACCTGAATTTGCTTTTGACCGCGAGAAATTCCTTGGCGATGTTGAGAAATGTATTAAGGCATACGGATGGGTTTCGGTAGTCTGCGGGGAAGGATTGAAATATGCCGACGGAACACCGGTAAGCGCTTCAATGACTAAAGATAAATTCAATAATATCGAATTCGGTGCCATGGGAGGAACAAGTGTGGCAATAAACCTTCACCGGATGATATCGGATAAATTCGGATACCGCGGAGAATTCCAGATAACCGAATCCCTGATCATGAGTGATTTTGTCAGGGCTTCAGTAACCGATCTGGAAGAAGCATACCTGTGTGGTGTTGAAGCAGTCAAACTGGTAAATAAGGGAGAATCGGGATATATGGTTACAATCGACAGAATGTCAGATGAACCATATATGATCCGTTTCGGTAAAGTGCCACTGAATGATGTGGCTGTTTCTGCCAGGCCGATGCCGGAAGAATATTTCAATGAAGAAGGGAACAATGTATCTGAGGAATTCATTGAATATATCAAACCACTTGCAGGAGATCTGCCTGAATTCACCCGGTTGCAAAAGCTTATGGTAAAAATCTAATACAATATATTATGGCAAATAAATTTAATAAAGTAGTACTTTCCATCAATGCGCATCCCGATGATGCTGAAGCCTGGAATGCAGGGGTATTGAAGCTACTGAAGGACAAAGGTTATAAAATAGTAATAGCAACCATGACAGGAGGAGATCTCGGAGGTTGCAACATGGATATGCAGGAGACAGCCAGAGTTCGTTTCGAAGAAGCTAAAAAAGCTGCAGCAGTTCTTGATGCCGAATACTATACTCTGGGAGAAGTGGATGGATTTCTTTTCGACACAAAGGAGATGAGGCTGAAAACAATATCACTGATGCGTAAAGTGAGAGCAGGAATAGTATTTACACATCTTCCGAACGATTATCATACCGATCACAGGACGACATCCAACATCGTTGAGTCAGCTGCAATGGTGGCTTCTCTTGATCCGGTCCCGGTAGAAGAAAAACCACTTGATGTTACACCACTGTTGTATCACTCTTCACCACTTACATTATCAGATCCGCTGGGTGCACAGATCAATCCACCGCATTTCTATGTCGATATAACTCCGGTCATTGAAACAAAGAAAGAGATGTTATCGTATCATATCTCCCAGATTGATCTTATGAAGCACATGCATAAGATGGATGATTTTTTCGGATTTGTGCTTGAAGGCAACCGCAACTACGGTAAAATGGCAGGAGTAGAATATGCAGAAGTATACTGGCAGCACCTTGGCGGAGGTTTCCAGAAAGATCCTCAGGTACAGGAAGAACTGGCAGAGTTTCTGATAAAAAAAGCATAACTTTGATAATTCAAATTTCACAAAATGAATACTAAAGAAGAAAAATACAACAAATTTGCCCTTATAAGGGAAATGCTTCAGACATCCGATATTATAAGATCCTTCAATCCGGAAGTATCTGAGAAGTTCGTAAAAGCCATCAAATCCAGGAAAGGATTATTCCTCACAGGAGAGGGTAGCAGCCGGATCTTTCCGGCCAAAAGAGCGATCTATGCAACAATGAAATACGGGTTCAGAACACCTGTCATAACCGAAGGATGCACCCAGGCAATGGAATATGACCTGAAAGATCTGGCTGTTTTTGCAGCTTCGAATTCGGGACAGACAAAAGAGGTCATCAGAATGGTGCTTGACCTGAAGAAGAAAAACCATGATACAATTTTCGGACTGACTGCTAACAAGAATACCAAACTCGAGGAGCATGCCAATGTCACACATGTTCTTTCGTGCGGGAAGGAAGATGCTGTTGCCGCAACAAAATCGGTTATAGAACAGGGCCTTTTCTATGATTCTCTTCTGAGAAACCTTCATGGAGTTAAAATGACCGGTCTTGGTGAACTCGCGGATAAAGTACAGCAGGTACTTACAACTCCCGTTGACAATGAAATTACCGATACAATTAAGCAGGCCGGCCTGGTTTATTTTGCAGGAAGAGATAATGGTGTTGCAGGTGAACTGGCTTTGAAAACAAACGAGATAACAAGAAAGAAGTCGGATTTTCTGGAAGGTACATTTGCTCTTCACGGAATTGAAGAAATAATGAATAAAAATGAGGTTTTGATCTGGATTGATCCGTTTGAAGCCGACCAGGATAAATTCTATGAATGCCTTGTTAAGGGTGCAGGAATAAGCATAATAGCTGTATCGACAAAAAAGACAATTTTCCCGACTATCATTATTCCTGATGGCGGAGAATATTCCGAATATGTGCAGCTTGCTGCAGGCTGGAACCTGCTTGTCGAAACGGGGGTGGCCCTGGGTATAAATCTTGATAAACCACAACGGGCAAGAAAAGTCGGGAATGAATATGTACCGGAATAATTCCGGCATACCATTATATTATTTGTCACAATTGTAAAGTTTTCTGAAATATTTCCGGATCTCATCTTAATAATATGGCAAAGAAACTTGTTGCAGCAGGCATCGACGTAGGCGGAACAAATACCGTTTTCGGTCTGGTTGACAGAGAGGGTAATATCCTTGTTGAGGATAAAATAAAAACCCCTGAATATGAGGAAATAGAGGTTTTTATTGCAGCCCTGTATGAAAAGATAGATATCTGTGCCAGAAAAGTCGGTAACGGTATTGAAATAAATGGCTATGGTGTGGGTGCCCCGATGGGTAATATAAACAAGGGGACCATTGAATATGCTGCGGGTCTGCCCTGGAAGGGGATAGTCCCCTTTGCAGATATATTCCACAAACATACCAGTCTTCCGGTATTGGTTACCAATGATGCAAATGCAGCTGCTGTAGGGGAAATGGTCTATGGCGGGGCCAAAGGGATGAAGAATTTCGTTGTCATAACCCTGGGAACAGGGCTTGGAAGCGGATTTGTGATTGATGGCAAGCTGGTCTATGGTCATGACGGTTTCGCGGGTGAGATCGGTCATACCGCCATACGTCCGGGACCATCAAACCGCGACTGCGGGTGCGGAAGGAAAGGTTGTCTCGAGACATATGTTTCGGCAACAGGACTGAAAAGATCTTTATTAAAGATAATGGCTGACAGCATACAGCCCAGTGAACTGAGAAAATACAGTTTTGAGGAGCTGGATGCAAAGATAATTCACGATGCGGCCAAGCGGGGAGATCCGCTTGCCCTGAGAGCATTTCAGCATACCGGAAGAATGCTCGGATTCAAGCTTGCCGATGTGGTGGCACATACAAATCCGGAAGCAATTTTCCTGTTTGGAGGACTGGCACTGGCAAAAGACCTGATATTTGAACCTGCAAAGGAATACATGGAAGAGAATCTGCTGAGTATTTACAAGGGGAAAGTCAAACTGCTCGCTTCCGAGCTCAGCACACAGAATGCTGCCGTACTTGGCGCAAGTTCACTTATCTGGTCTGCCATTGAAGCATGAACCTGAAACTTATACCTGCCGATGTGGCAAACTTTAAGGATATATTGAATCATATACTTGGCGCTATATTCATAGTGATCATCTTTGCACTTGCCTATGCATACCTGAAACCACATCAGCTGCATAAACGAAGACTGGTATCAACACTTCTTCTTAAAATAAGTTACCTGTTTTACCTTCTGGTTCTGCTTATAATAGTCTACCTTGCCTCACTTGTCAGGGGAGGTCTCGGGGAGGTGTTCTACGGAGTTGAATTCTTTGCATTTCTGATAGTCCTGTTTGCCCCGAATATCGGGATACTGGCACGTAAGCTGGGACCTTTCAGCAAAAAACGCGAGAACTATAATTACTTTTTTACGGTTGTGAATGTTATTTCTGTTCTGGCTATCCTGATAATGTATTTTGTTTAATTTAGTACTTTCAGAAAACAGCCTGAACCGGAGGAATGTTATTTTTACCGCTTATATTGAAGTAATTCAGAACTATTAACTAAAACCTGAAACCATGATAAAGGAACGTCTAATTGGGTATATTGAGCAGAGCATCCGTCAAAACTGGGATAATGAAGCTCTGTCGAACTACAGGGAGAAAGGTTATACCTATCACCAGATCGCTGAACACATACTGAAGCTTCATCTTTTTTTTAAGGACTCAGGTATAAAAGAAGGAGATAAGATCGCTCTTGTCGGAAGAAACTCCGCCAACTGGTGTATGATCTACCTTGCCACAGTTACCTATGGTGCGGTTATTGTACCGATACTTCCCGATTTTAAACCTGATGACCTGGTTAATCTTGTAAACCATTCTGATTCCAGGATACTGTTTGTTGACGATAAGATATTTGAAACTATAAGTGTTTCAAAAATGCCTTTAATCCAGGCTTCTGTTTCAGCTGATACCCTTAAGATCATTAATTCATCCGATAAGGTTATGAACGATGCCTATGTTTCAACGGAGGATAAGTTCAGACAGAAATATCCTGAACTGAAGCCGGAAAATATCAGGTTTTCAGATGTAACAAATGATAAGCTTGCCGTAATAAGCTATACAGGGGGGACAACAGGATTTTCAAAAGGAGTAATGATATCCCATAACAGTCTTGCAGCAAATGTCAGATTTGCACAGGAAAACATGCCTCTTAAACCCGGAGATCCGCTTGTATCATTCCTTCCCCTGGCACATACATACGGATGTGCTTTCGAATTCCTTTTCCCCTTTACATACGGATGCCATATAACAATTCTCTCAAAAACACCTTCACCTCAGGTTATAATTCAGGCATTCAAGGAAATAAAGCCAAGACTTATACTTTCTGTTCCGCTTGTAATCGAAAAAATATTCAAGAAACAGATTCTACCTGTTATAAGTAAACCTCATATGAAGATCCTTCTGGCAATACCGGGTATAAATAAGATCCTTCATAAAAAAATTCGTGAAAAGCTTGAAGCATCATTCGGCGGAAGATTCCATGAGATAGTTATAGGCGGTGCTGCTTTCAATCCCGAAGCTGAACGTTTCTTTAAAAAGATAGGTTTACGTTTTACAGTAGGATACGGAATGACCGAATGCGGACCTTTGATAAGTTATGCATCACACAGTACCACAAAGCTGGGAGCATCGGGAAGACCGGTTGATACACTCGAAGTAACAATTGATTCCGAAAATCCACAGAAAATTATGGGTGAGATCATTCTGCGGGGCGAGAACGTTATGCTCGGCTATTATAAAAATGAAAAAGCCACCAGTGAAATAATTGATGAAAAAGGCTGGATGCATACCGGAGATCTCGGACTGATGGATAAGGAAGGGAATATCTTCATTAAAGGAAGAAGTAAAACCATGCTTCTCGGACCATCAGGAAAAAATATCTTCCCTGAAGAGATAGAGGCTGTAATAAATAATATGGATTATATTGCCGAATCGCTTGTTATACAGGAAGATAACAAGTTGATCGGACTTATTTATCCCGATCATGAAATGCTTAAGAGGGATAATATTCAGGAAGATAAAATACCGGAACTGCTTGAAAAGATAAGAAAAGAGGTTAATGAAAGAGTCCCGGAATTTATGGCAGTGCATAAGTACAGGCTGCATCCCGAGGAATTCGCGAAAACACCGAAAAGAAGTATAAAAAGATTTCTGTATACAAAGGAATGATCGCTGATATATTACAAAAGATTGTCTGAAATGACCTTTGTGCTCTTTGTGTAAACCTTTGTGGCCTTTGTGGTTAATTATACATGCCTGTTTAACCGCAAAGAGTACGAAGGTGTGAAAGGGGTAATTAATTGTACCAACCCCCCCACCCCCCTGGGAGGGGGGTAAAAAAGTGGTAGTAATTACAATACTGGTTTATGAAGCTATATGCATTAATTGTTGCAGGCGGGACCGGAGAAAGGATGATGTCGGAAATCCCGAAACAGTTTATTGAGATTGCCGGTAAGCCGATACTTATGCATACAATTGAAATATTTAAACAGTTTGATAACTCAATTGATATAATCACAGTCCTGCCGGAAAACCAGTTAAGATACTGGAACGAACTTCAGCTTAAACATTCATTCAATATTTCCCAGACAATTGTCAGAGGCGGTAAGACACGTTACCATTCGGTTAAGAACGGCCTGGAGTTCATTGACGAGCCCGGACTTGTTGCGATTCACGACGGTGTAAGACCTTTTGTAAGCATTGAAACGATAAAACGATGCTTTGAAACAGCAGAAAAACTTGGAAATGCATTACCGGTCATTTCACCTTCCGATTCTGTGAGAATGATCACAGAAAAGGGGAACGAAGCGGCAGACAGGGACAGGATCAAATTTGTACAGACTCCGCAGGTATTCCTTACAGAGCTGATACAGAAAGCTTACAGGCAGGATTATCTGCCTGAATTCACTGATGATGCAATGGTTCTTGAAAAGACCGGGGAAAAGATCAACATGGTTGATGGTAACAGGGAAAATATTAAGATAACCAATCCCGGGGATCTTATCATCGCACAAAGTCTTTTTCAGACAGACATTTAATTATGCCGGGAGCGATCCTGTGATTTAAGGTTAGCATTTTTAATATCCTGGCTTTCTTTATATTTTGTATATTGCAGGGAATTTCAATTTATCTGCAAATAAATACAAATGAAATCCGCATGATTGGCCACAATCACAAACATGAAAAAATAATGTACAATCATGTGTGGTTCCATAATACCATTAAAATCAAAATTATATTATGATGAGACCAAGGTTTTTATTTTTCCTGATCAGCTTATTCATACTGGCAGGTTGTGCCGAACTTGTAAAAGTTCTTCAGACAGTGGGGAATGTACCCCTTACCGAAGCCGAGGTGATAAGCGGGCTTAAAGAAGCACTGAATACAGGAGCAAAGAATGCTGCCGAACGCTTATCAAAAGAGGACGGTTATTACGGAGACGATCTGATAAAGATCTTTCTGCCAGATGAGGCAAAGATCATTGTTGATAATATGTCCAGAATACCAGGTGGTGACAAACTGGTTGAGGATGTCATACTGAGGATCAACCGTGCTGCTGAAGATGCTGCAAAGGAAGTGGCTCCGGTTTTTGTGAACAGTGTTACACAAATGAGCATCAGGGATGCTTTCGGGATTCTCAACGGAGCCGATAATGCAGCAACAAATTACCTCAGAAACACGACCTATAATGAGCTTTATGCTCTGTATAAACCTAAAATACAGGCATCAACAGAAAAAAAGATAGTCGGCAATATTTCAACAAAGGATTCGTGGAATAACCTTACTTCAAAATGGAATTCCATCGCAAATTCGATTGCAGGCAAACTTGCCAGCCTGAAACCGGTAAACACCGATCTGGATGATTTTCTTACAAACAAGGCACTTACAGGTATGTTCCTCAAGGTTGAGGGAGAAGAGCTGAAAATAAGAAAAGAGGTTTCAGCCAGGGTTACTCCCCTGCTGCAGAGAGTATTCGGAAGTCTGGATACGAAAACTACAACACCTTAATTCAAGATTCAGGATTCAGGATTTCATTGGATTAAAATTCTGATTAATTTTTAATTTTGAAACACAGTATATAGATCAATTGTGAATTATGATTGAAAAAACGATTTTCGATTTTCAGGGTCTTGAATTAAGAGTGACAGACACTGCAAATGAAGGGATACTAAATATCCTTGATCATGCGGTACAGGGATCGGAAGGAGGGATGAGGTTCTCATTTCAGAATATCAGGGAGCGGATAGCTGCATACAAAAATCATATCAGGTTTATTTCACTTTATAAAAAGAATAAGATAACGGCTACGGTCGGAGCCTGTTTCCGTATCTCGGGTGAGGATTCTCTTCAATATCCTTCTACATTCATTAAATATCTGGCTTTTCATTCATTATATCAGTCAGATATAAAAACCAGGAGAAGAAAACAAATCAAGGAGATCAGACCGGAACCGTTCGATTCATTCAAACCCAAAACCCTGGAGTTATTCGGAAAGCCTCATCTTCTTGAACTGCCAGATGTTTCCGAAAATGACAGACATATTTTGTATGCATTTATAGAAAGCATGAACGAAAGGGCCAAAAACCTCGTGAACCAGGCTGGCTTCGAATATATCAGGTCCTTCCTGACAGTTGCTTTCAGCAGATTCAATCCAAAGCCCGACAGTCGGGTTTCAAAACTTAGGGAGGATGAAATACCGGAAATGCGGACACTTCTCAGGAATTATTATAGTAATTATTCTCTTTTCACATCAGAATATGCTTTTTACGGTAATAAATATTATGTACTTAAGGAAGATGGCGAGATAATTGCAGGCGTAAGTGCAATTCCCACTTCAAATAAAGTATATGAAATTCCCGGAGTATGGGGCTGGGTGATGATGAAGGTACTGCCCCGTGCACCTTATTTCAGGAGATTATTTTCTCCCGGAGAGTTTAAATTTCTGGTTTTTGATGCGATCTATTGCAGGGAAGGCAAGGAATCTCATCTTTATTCACTCTTTGAATCTGTCTGTGCATCTGAAGGATTTAATACGGGACTGATGTGGCTGGATGACCGGAGTGAGTTTTATGATAAGGTCCGTACAGAAGGCCGTCTGGGAGCTCTTAACAGGATGCTTAATGCCAAGCCCGGACTTGTTTATATAAAATTCGTTAACCTGACTGAAGAAGAGAAAGACAAATTCTATGATGCGCCGGCATATGTTTCGGGATTTGATTTTTCGTAGGCCAGGCGCAGCGGCACAACGGCGTTAAGGCGTTACGGCGTTACGGTGTTACGGTGTAATGGTGCAACGGCGAGGCGGCTAAACACTACAATCGCATTACGGCACAGCGGTACAGGGCATACCCGTTAACCTAAGGGCTGTTGTGGGTAAAAGTTTCCCCTCCTTTTTTTAAGGAGGGGTGGCCAGACGCAGAAATCGTAAGACTTGCAGAAATTTAAATTGTCTGGCCGGGGTGGTTTATTTATCTCTCGAAAAGACTGCCGAGGATAGAACCTGCTTCTTTACCTCTGTTACGTGAGACCGGTGATAAAGCTCTGATCAGTTTACGGATTGGCATTGACTGCAGCCATACTTTTCCTGTTCCGTGGAAAGTTGCAAGAAATAATCCTTCACCTCCGAATACCATTGATTTAAGGCTGCCTGTTGTTTCGATATCGAAATCGAGCTGAGGTTCGTAAGCTACCACACAGCCTGTATCGATCCTCAGAGTATCATTAGCGAGCTGTCGTTCTATCACAGTACCTCCTGCATGGATGAATGCCATACCGTCGCCTTCCAGTTTCTGAAGTATAAATCCTTCTCCGCCCAGTAGTCCTGATCCGATTTTACGGTTAAGTGTGATTGTAAGTTTTGTCCCGAATGCAGCACAAAGAAAGCCGTCTTTCTGTACGATGAGACTGTTTCTTATCTGGCGGAGATCAACCGGGATTATTGTTCCCGGATAGGGTGCTGCAAAAGCAACCCTGCTTTTCCCTTTTCCTTTGTTGGTAAAATGAGTGATAAAAAGGGATTCCCCTGTGATCAGACGTGAGCCGGCAGACAGCAGTGTATCCATAATACCCCTGTTTGGGGAGGATCCGTCACCCATTTTCACGTCGAAGGTGATATCCTGTTCCATATATACCATTGTTCCGGCTTCGGCAATAACTGTTTCTCCCGGGTCAAGTTCAATTTCAACAAACTGAATATCTTCCCCGATAATCTTATAATCTACTTCATGTGAGATCATTGTTTTTCATTTAAAGGTTACTTGCAGGAATATTAACCGAATTTATGAAATTAGTTACTTATGGCAATCTATAGAAATAAAATATTATTTTTGCGTTAATACCGGTAAGTTAGTTCATCTGGTTTAGTCCGCCAGCCGGCGGATGACAGGTAAGGGATAAAAAGGAATAAAAAGGGTTGTTAGCTCAGTTGGTTTAGAGCATTACCTTGACAGGGTAGGGGTCACTGGTTCGAATCCAGTACAACCCACAATTTAGTTTCGCTGCTTAAAGTTTTAAAGAGAAAAACAATTAAAACAGCTCAGGATCGTAAATTTATTAAATCTCTCCTTCATGTTTTATTGTGAAGGCATATTTAGTGGCGGAAAGGAAGCGTGTCCAAACGCTATTTTCCACACTCCATCAACCTTTTTAAGAAGGACAGACATCGCATAATAATCTGTTTTATAAATCTCTCCGGTCTTATATTTAACTGACGCATTGCCTTGCATTGTATATAGTACGGCATCTTGATTTAAAACCTCCCATTTTTCAAATGAGAGATTATATTTCTGATATTCCAATAATTTCCATACCTCTTCGTATCCTTCAATCTCGTTATAACCGGAAATTTGTCCATTAACGATAATCCTGAAATCTTCTGATTTCCAGTAAGTATCTAAGAACTTTTCAAAGTTTAATTGTTCATTACTTTCCCATAATTGTGTAATTAAAGGCTTAATTTCTTCTATTATTATTCCTTTCTGTTCTTCTGTCATAGGAATACTGGACTGTTGTCCGCATGAAAACAGGATCAGTGGAAATGCGATAAAAATTAGTTTTTTCATAACCTTATAAATTTTAGTTAATAATCAATAAAGGTCACCTGCCTTCACAACAAAATCCACCTCATTTGTAACATTTTCTGTTCATATTGTAACATTTTCAGGTAAAAGTGGCAAAGATTGAGTTATACTGCCAGGATGCAGAAGTCAGGTTCATTTTCCTGCTTCAGCCTGGCAGCTTACTCATTTGCCGGAACTGGCATTTATACCTAAAGCTCTGTTACTGATTTGTTTTATTTTCCGGAGTGCACCGGGCCTGTTGATGAGGTAAACACCTGCAAGGATCAGAAGTACTGATATATACATAGCGGGAGCCAGATGCTCATTATCTGAAAGTCCCCACATGGTTGCCACAATTGGAATGAAATATGCCACTACCGAAGCAACCACCGGCGAAGTATCCCTGACAAGAAAGTAGAAAATTACATTGGCAAAAGCACTTCCGGCAACCGAAAGGATTGCTATATATCCGAAATTCAGAGGCCAGTCAGGTGTGAGAAAAATTGCCTGTATATCTGATCCCAGGAGCAAAGCTAATGCGACGGGACTCACGATAAGGAAAGAAAGGGAAGTAATTTCCAATCCGTTCAATCCTTCTACCGTGCTAACCTCATTATTGCATAATCCGTTCATGATCGTTGCAAGTACCACAAAGAGGCCATAGTAATTAATGGTTAAAGGGCCGCTGTATAGCAATCCTGCTGCTCCGGCAAATCCCAGGAACACACCGGCGATCTGAGACCTGATAGCTTTTCTTCTGTAAAAGAAAATACCTATCAGAAGAGTAAATGCAGAGCTGAGAGAATTCAGCATACCTGTAAGAGAACTATCTATCCTTGTTTCGGCAAGGGGATAAAGGAATGCAGGAATTCCGCTTCCAAAGAATCCTATGATGAGAACTGAACGGAAGTTTTTCCTGTTGAATTTTGGAAGACTGCGCAGTGCAAAAGGCAGGAGGCATAAAAATGAGATCAGTATCCTGAGGGAAGCCAGCTGATATGCCGAGAAAGACCTCAGTCCTTTTTTCATCAGAATATAGCTGCTGCCCCATATCAGTGATAAAAGCGCTACAACCAGCCAATGCCATATCTTACTTTTGCTGTTCATAATAATAAAGCTGCAAAAGTAATATAAGAACTATTTGGATTGGCGATTAAACGATATTTTTGCTTATAGAGTGATAATCAAAGGAATTAATGGCTTCGTCATTTTCCGATTGTAACAATTTTAGCGGCAATATGATCTTCATTAAAAGTTAACGTATCATACCCGATTCTGTCATCAGGGCTTATTACAGCATCGCCATTAACATCACGGTATTTTAAACCGCCAATATAAGCACCAGTCTGGGTTGGCCAGGCAAAGATATCGAAAGAGCTGTTAAATACACCGCCTATTATGTAACCATCTTTTATGTTTTTCAGATCACCTTTCTCTACAATCAGGAGGTAAGAATCTTGATTCTGAACCGGCAAATTCAATAATTGTACCATTCCATTGGAGTCAGACGTTGTAGTAAATTCAGGGAGATTGTTATCAAAGGATGCCTTACTGGTATATAGTTTTATAACAGCATTTGAGACTGTACTTAAGTTATGATTTTCCGCAGTCCAGGAAGTAGCATCCAGAATTCTTAAGACTATTTGAAAATTCTTCAAACAACGGACAGACAAACCACTCACTTTGCTATTATCTTTCCTGACCACAGTGGAAAATTCGTTTATGATACCCCTGTTCCAGGCATTGGTATAAGAGTACTCGGTATTGCACCAGAACTGACCATTGCTCCCTTTTGCGTAGAACGAACCAAGATCGCCTCGATGGCCTCCGGGGAGGGCTGTAAAACCGGTTGCATTGGTCGCTCCTGAATTCGGGCTTGGCCAGTGGGTGGTTCCGGTCTCTTTCAGTTTGTTTGCATCAGAATCGCCGGCAATATACCCTTCCAGTGCTTTCCAATCATTATCCGTGGATACGCGCCAACCTGATGGACAAAGTTTACCTGTGTTTACAGCAAACCAGTTATATAAAGCTCCATACACATCTTTATTTGCTTCATCATTACCCCACCAGCAATATGCCGGAGAATACTGATAAGACCAGGCTGTTGCGTCGGTTAAATTATTGATCGCCGTACCATCGTTATATTTAGTGGTTTTGAGGTTTTCAGCCATCCAGGTCTGGAGGCCTATCTGAACAATTGAATAATTATTGAGATCCTTGTCGGTACAGGCAATAAAGCTGAATGTGATGGGTTTTCCTTCTGTTGGAACAACTGTCATCACAGTTCTGTGTTTACCTGAGATGCCTGTCAGTTTCAATATATCACCGGTTGTATATTGAAAAACTTTTTCCTCATTTGTACCTTTTGTTTCTTTCGGGTCAAGTTGTTTTTCCCGGATTGCCATTGTATTCTCATAAACTACTTGTGCATTTCCCTTTTTTGAACCGGATGATATTATCCTGCCACCGTATGAATATTTGCCGGAAATAATTCTTACAAAATATATACCTTCTTCAAGACCCTGTATACCGTAAATATGCTCACCGTTTGCAAGTTTATCCCTGGTCTGAAGTATCTGTCTCCCCGAAAGATCATAAAGGTTAATCCTTGTCTCCCCTGGTTCAGGCAAAACAAATTGCATTCTTGCATATTCTTTCATGGGATTCGGGTAAAAGGTTATAATACCTGCTTCATTATCACTTTTTATTTCAAATACCGGGACAACTCCTTTCAGATGCAACACCTCGTCTCCTTTCATTTCCAGTATTGTACCCTGGGTCAGGTTTTCAACTATAACCGATTCTAAGGTTAAAGTGTCGCTCGAAGCTTCAAAGCTTATCAGATAATCCTGTGCCTGAAGGCTCAGGATTGAAATAACTGTGATAGCTACAAAAGCACCGGTCCTTAGTTTCAAATAATGTAATAGGGATTTCATAACATTCAGGTTTTAATTATTTTATTTGATTGGTTACAGTCTATTAATTATTCTATAAATGAGGATATTTTGTTAAAGTTATGAAAGACAACAATAAAAGTCAAATAAAAATGCATCCACCCGGGTTTTAGTCCGGATGGATGAAGATGTTCTCGTTACAGATAAGTAATCAGATCGATTGTTTAATTCGTTCAAATTTGTTGCAAGCACCACGAAGAGGCCATATTAATTAGTGTTTGTTTTTAAATTCGTATTTTTTTGATTTAAGAACAAGGAACATCGATTAACGATTTATGAAGTTTGGCAAAATCGACAGATTCTCTATCTACTTCTAAAATCAAACATCGTTAATCCTTGTTCGATATTAATACTGAATTAGAAATATCTAACTTTATGGACAGACACTAATTAAACAGGATACATCATTGCCGGGGATTTAAATTACCTGGTAAGTTTTACAGGTTTACCTGTCCTGCTGCTTTTTCCTGCAGCTTCAAGGATCTCGACTACAGTTATATTGGTTTTAAGGGAGGACAGATCGTTTTCAGTTATTGTCACATCTCCCCTGATGGAAGCTGAAAAGAAGGTAAAGGGATTGTCGGAAGGAGATTGTCTCAGTGGCAGCTTAATCGCTTCTTCCGGCATTTTTTCAGACAGTTTATACCGGATATTCTGGGAATCATCGCTGAAAATATAACCGGAAGAGCCGTAAATATGCATATCTTTCCTGTTGAAAGGCCAGTTCCATGAGGCATAAATAACTCCGGTGAGTGTTGGATAAGTAAGCACTATTGTTGCATCATCATCAACTTCAGGATAGATATCCGGCTTATATTGCTTCAGCACGGCAAAAACCGATTGAGGTTTCTCTCCATTCAGCAACCAGGTTATCAGGTCGGCGCCATAGCATCCGAAATCGATTACGGCGCCTCCGCCGTTCAGGACAGGATCGGTGAGCCAGTCAAGGAATTCAGGATTTACACGTATCTCCTGTGGCCCTTTATGTCCGTCATAGACCATTATCCTTCTCACATCCCCGGCCATCTTATCCGATAGCATCTCATAGACTTTATGATTTGAAGGATACCATGTAGTTTCATAATTTGTAAGCACCATTATTTTATACTTATCCGCCAGGGATTTCATTTCATATGCATGCTTCGTACTTACGGCAAGCGGCTTTTCAACCATTACATGTATTCCCCTCGGGGCACAGGCTCTGACCACCTGAAGATGCTCAAAAATTGAGGTAAAAGTAAGTACACCTTCTGGTCTGGTTCTGTCGAGCATTTCATCAAGCTTATTGTATATCAGGGATTTATCGAATTTATAATTCTCAGCGTACCTGATTGCCATTTCATTGTTGGGTTCGTAAATACCCACTATTTCAAACCAGGGTGATTTCATATTCCGTAATAGCGGTTGTACATGTGAATGTGACAATCCGGCAATTCCAAGTCTGACAGGCTTTGACGGCTGGCCTGTCAGCTGTAAAGCAAACAGTACTGTTATGATCGAAATGATGATTTGTTTCATAAAACTTTTCAAGCTTAAGAATTGTGTTATCAATATCAACTTCCGGAGAATATTTAAATGTAATTAATGCTGTCAGTTAAACCAGTATGATATCTTAACAACCAGTCCACGGTTTTTATTTGTAAAATTTTCTGTATAGGAATTTCCCGTATAAACAATGAAGAGATCCGATACCGGGGCAAAACGCCACTGGAAGCGCATGTTCATATTCAGGTTATCGATCTGGTTGTTATACTGGATGAAGGTGGTGAGGAATATTTTATCTGTGAAGGTTATATCAAGTGTGGGTCCTGCAAGGATCAGCTTCGCACTGTTGTAAGGTTCCGGTAATGAGATGTTGTTATAGCTCATTGTCATTCCAAGACTGCCATATGGCTGTATCCGGTAGTTCATCTGTCCGCTGATGTTCCAGCGCTTACCGTTATAGTAACCTCCGATACCTGTATTCACTTCATAGTTGAATAGCTTCCGGGCATCTGAAGTAAATTCTGCCCTCACACTTTTCCAGTGGAACTGTTCACCAGCCTGAAGTTTTTCTCCCCCTGTATTTGTGGGATCATAAGCACTGCTGAGCTTAACGAATTGTTCTTCAACACTTACGGAAATCTGGCTTTTATTTTGCCATCCAATAATATATGAGAGTTCTGTTTCCCGGTCGGTAAGGGTGAATTCCGGATCGAAGATCGCGCCAAAGCTGGCAGCAGGGCCATGACTGAGGATCTTTTTTGATCCTGACGGATAGAAAAGGTAGCTGACTACCGGGGTGATCTCATAGAAACCGGTTCTCCTAATATAACCAGCTTCGGCAACGTAATCCGAACCTATCCACGACTGATCAATACCGGCTTTCAGATACTGTGTGGAATAACTTATATTCCCGGAAACGGCTGCAGCATTCATCCCCGCTCCGGGATAAAATGACTGATGATAGAATGTCTTTCCCTGCAACTTATTATCAGCTGTTGCAAAATTATATTCAAGTCCTGCGACACTATTGTAACGGTATCCGGTGAACTCGGAATCATCATATGTTCCGGTTATCTGTTTATGAACAAGGAATCCTGCAATACTGGAGCGGCTGAAGATCTCACGCTGAAGAACAGCTACAGCATAATTACCGGAAAGGTTCTCACCTTTTGTTCCAGTCTGCATATCCATCATCCCTATCCTCCATTTTTTCCCGATCCTTCCGGTAAGTCTTCCTCCGAAATTTACCGGAACATTAAGTCCGATACGTCTTGAAAAGAAAGGACGTGCCTGACTGTTCCCGAGATTGGCAAACAGGTCGCTGTTCTCAAGAAAAAACTGACGTCTTTCGGGATAAAACAATTCAAAACGATCGAGATTAGTCTGCTGCCTGTCTTCCTCAACCTGGGAATAATCCGGATTTACTGTCAGGTCGAGGTTCAGTGATGTCGACAATATCATTTTAGTGTCAAAGCCTGCATTCCATTTCCATTTTGCAGGGTCCCCTGCTTCAGTATTCTTTATTACTGTTCCGGTGGCATAAGGAATGAAGGATAAGCGTAGCCCTGCTTTATCAAGTGGTTCATCCCAGGTCAGAGTTCCTGCGTGTGGCAGGGAGTTATGTGGAAACTGACGAGGGACCGGAGCCCATGCTGATTTTTCATTCGTTTTAAGATCAAGCCGGCCGAAGTTGACTCCCCATTCTTTTTCTCCTCCGAAATAACGGAGACTGCGGAAAGGGATAGCCATCTCGGCAACCCATCTGTCGTCATAACTCTTCACAGATGATCTCCATTTAATATCCCAGGTAAAGCTCGACTGGTTACCATTGTTTATCACTCCGTCAGCCTGGGCTCCCGCTGCAGAAAGCCCGAATGCAAATCCATTCGTAAAATTATTATAGGTATCTATATGAACCCTGAAATTATCATTTTTACCAAACTCGAAATCCCTCCTTAGAGACTCAACAGGTCTTTTCCCGGGTGTTGGATCATAGCATATGGCTCCTACATATAAATTTGTTTTATCGTAAGTGATTACAACAGTTGTTTGTGCAACTGCAAAACCTGTGTCTACAGGCGTTACACGTATGAAATTTTCAGCTTTCTCCGAATCCAGCCATGATTTCTCATCAAGTATCCCGTCAATCTTAATTTCCTCGCTGGCCCGTGATATGTTTATACGGTATTTATCACGGTTCACAGCTTTTTCCTGGGAATGTAGCAATATTCCTCCGGACAGGAGAAACAGGAATACGAGAAAGAGTTGTTTTTTACCGGGCATCTTTTTTTATAAGGGTTCAAAAATAGGAAATAGAATTCAACTCTTCTGTGTTTTCTGATCTGTTTAATTCATAAATATCCTTAATTAATTGCACAGAAGACTTATGAAAGAATGAACTATTAAAGCTAAAGTCAGAATTTATTTAACCACCCCGGACAGACAATTTATATTTCTGCAAGTCCGAAGATTTTAGCGTCTGGCCACCTCCCGCCAAAGCGGGAGGAAACTATTTTTCCCAGGTCTCCCTGCTATTGACTTTGATTGAATTATAGCTTAATTTTATACTTCAGGATTATAAACCTGATCGTATATTTAACTTTTTTAACTTTTATAATTCATATCCTTTGTGAATCCTCGTATATGTAATCCTTTATGCGACTTTATGATTAAAAATTTTTTCCACAAAGGATCAATTAGGAACACAAAGGGATTCAATTAATTAAGTACAATTGTGAATTCAATAGATTAAATTTTTGTATAAGATGAAGACATTTTTTTTATCAGCCATCCTGATACTTGTCCTTTCGTATTTAGTCGCCGGACAATCTGCTTTTCTTGATCCTCAGTTTGGGACAGGAGGATTGGATACGATGAAGTATTCAAGTGATTCGCGGGATGAAGAACCATGGGAAATTGTATTATTACCGGATGGGAAAATCCTGGTATCGGGTAAATCAGTAGTTCAGGGTGTAACTAATCCCATTCCCGGGATCGTCAGGCTGAAGACCAACGGTGAAATCGACAAAACATTTGGAACATCAGGAGTCTCTGAAATTGAAACGGAGGGCCTCTATTCTGATCTGCGGGGAATAAATGTCCAGCCGGATGGTAAAATACTTGTCAGCGGTTACTTTAACGGAGGATTTGGTATTTACAGGACAGACGATCTTGGAGCTGTCGATCTTTCATTTGGAGATGAAGGCTGGAGTTTGCCAATTATTTGCAGCCATGATGCCATAGAAGATCTGGCTGTAAGCAAATCAGGAAGGATAGCCGGTGCCGGTTATTCGTGCGAATTCAATGCAAGATTTACACTTGCATTATTTAAACCCGACGGTTCACTTGATCCCGATTTTAATGAAGATGGCGTTTTTATTTCACAATCTAATAAAGCATTCAGGACTTTCACCTCAGTTGAATTTCAAAGTGATAAGAAGATTGTTGCAGCAGGTTATTGTAATTCGGCAAGCGATCCTTTTGCGACAATTATATATGCTGTGAGAGTTGATTCGACCGGGAATCCGGATGCAGGTTTTGGTACTTCCGGTGAGTTTTCCTACACTGCCGGATATATGGAGCAGCTTAGCGACATGGCAATTCAAAAAGACGGGAAAATTCTGTTATGTTTTAATAAGATCCTGCGTTTGAATTCCAATGGGACAGTTGATAACACATTTGGTACTAACGGGATAGTAAAAACAACCGTTAATACTGATATTATAAATATTAATAATATTGAATTACAGAGTGATGGGAAGATTGTAGCGGCAGGAACC
This sequence comes from uncultured Rikenellaceae bacterium, assembly GCA_964421975.1. Classification (GTDB taxonomy): domain Bacteria; phylum Bacteroidota; class Bacteroidia; order Bacteroidales; family VadinHA17; genus LD21. The sequence goes on along the minus strand of CAYQZL010000020.1, from coordinate 8,905 downwards.
ACTAATAAGTATTTCCCGGGGGCAGGGAGCTCTCATATAATTATTGTACGTTATGACCAATATGGTAATCCCGATAATACTTTCGGTAATAACGGAATAATAATAACTCCGATTGGTAATTTCGACGTTTATACCCGGTCAATGGTTCTCCAGCCGGATAACAAAATACTGGTAGCCGGTGTGCTTTACAGTAGTGCTTTAAACAGAAACAGGGTACTTGTGGCCCGCTTTCTACCAAATCTACCCACTGGCACAGAAGAGATGCAGCCCTCTCTATCCAAGATAATCACCTATCCTAATCCGGCTGATGATTTCATCATACTGGAAAACATAAATGAGGTCACTGAAAAGCTTTCATGGCAGTTATATGATCTTACAGGAAAAAAAATATCAAATGGTCTGATCGATAGTGATCCATACACTATATATACCGGGAATTTAAATTCCTCAATATATTTATTACAGATAAAAGGGAAAAGATATAATCTTGTAAAGAATTTCAGGATAATCAAAAAATAAAAAATTTTTTCATCCCGGGAAACCGCTATAAGAATGTTCTGTTTATCCAATTCCGGCAATAACACCACGGAAAAAGCCTATTGATTCAGCTATACCGGCAAGCGGATCGCCCATATCTTTACCGTATTCCAGACTGCATGTCCCGGTGTAATTGTGTTCTCGCAGCATTCTGAAAAACCGCGGGAAATCAATTATTCCACGTCCTGCTTCAACACACCAGCCTGCTTTTTCAGCTTTGTCGACATCCCATATATGAAAATCAAATATCCTTTCCTTATAATTCAGGAAATCCTGAAATGGATCCTGACCAAGTCTGATCGAATGTGCGATATCAAGGCAGAAGCCTATTCGCGGATCAAAGTTTTTGATCTCTTTCCAGACATCAATGGCACCCGGGTAAAGAGGAAGATCCGGACCGTGATTATGAATAGCCACACGAATATCATATTCCTTAACCTTCTTTTCGACATGCGGAAGCAGATTGACATCAGGCACACCTACAAGGGTTTTTACTCCGACCTTCTTTGCATATGCAAAAGCCTGATCTGCTGCAGCTTCACTTTTCATATAGATCGGACCCACTCCATACGGCTCAACCCCGAAGGACTTCATTTTTTCAAGAGTCTGATCTATCACTTCCTGTGTGCTGTTAAGGGGAAGGTGAAAATCCTTTACTCCCAGCAGACCGACATTTACTCTTTTCATCATCGCCAGTGACTGGTCGAGATTGAATTTTGCAAATGTATAGCCGGCAATAGCCAGTCTGAAATGGACTTTATTGTCTGGTAATGGATTGTAAACAGATCCGGCAGCATATAACGGAACCCCGGCGGCAAGCACTCCTGTGCCGGTCGTTTTAATGAAATTACGTCTTGTCAGTTTCATGCTTATTCGTGATTTATTAATTAATTACTTTTGATATGTCTGAAATTTTCAGCTTCTTGTATTCCTGACTCCGGTGGTTCCTCCCCCTGAAAGGGTAATATTTACAGGGGTATTTTTTAAATATGAGTTACATGTGAAATCAGGTATGGGTACAGGTTTTGATCCGTTGGCCACCGACCATTCGCTCAATGGCACTATAGAGCTCCATGCGGCTGCATCATATACATCCTGATCAAGGGGAAGGCCGTTTCGAAAGCAGTCAATAAGTCTCCAGTCCATCAGGAAATCCATTCCTCCATGCCCTCCTACTTTTTTTGCAAGATCACCTATATGTTTAACTATTTCAGGAGTATATTTTTCTGTTATTTCCGCCATCTCCTCATCCGTGAACCATGATTCAGAAGTCGCTATTCTGGCAGGGAGAGGATACTTCTGTGCAACTGCTTTCGTTCCGCTGATCATATAATGGCGGGAATACGGACGGGGACTGGTGACATCGTGTTGCAGCATGATAGTCCTGCCTCTGGATGTTCTGATCACGGATGTATTCATATTACCGCGATAGGAATTTGTATCAAATTCCTTATAAAAGCTGTCTGTTTTTGCCAGTTCAGCGGCTTTCTTTCCCCAGCTGAAATCATCTGACTGTGTTGAGGTCATATATTCAATTCTGTCGCCTCTGTTAATGTCCATTACCTGGCAAACCGGTCCGAGGCCATGTGTCGGATAATGGTTCCCGTTCCTTATCTGACTTTCCTTCAGGAGCCACATTCCCGGATAGTTATTCTTTGCAAACTGGATTTCAGTCTGATCGTGAAGGTAGCTCGCATCGGCATGAATTATATCGCCGAAAAAGCCCTGGCGGACCATATTCAAAACCAGCAATTCAAAGAAATCATAACAACAGTTTTCAAGCATCATGAAATGTTTCCTGGTCCGTTCGGAAGTCTCAACCAGTTTCCAGCAATCTTCGATGGTAAGGGCAGCCGGCATTTCCGAGACAGCATGTTTGCCATGTTCCATTGCATATACTGAAACGGGTGTATGAAGCCTCCAGGGAGTCACCTGATAGATCAGGTCAATATCATCCCTGTCGCACATTTCTTTCCAGGAATCTTCCTTTTCGCCGTAGGTGATTGCGGGAGGAAGACCTGCTTCTTTTATTATGTTCCGTCCTATTTCAAGTCTATCTTCGCGGATATCGCAGATAGCTTTTATCTCGACTCCTTCGATGCGGGTCAGGTTACGGAGAGATCCCGGTCCCCTGTGTCCCAGACCGATAAGTCCGATTCTTACAGTATCAAGTTTCGGGGCAGCATAACCACACATGTTGAAAGCCTGCCGGTGAGGTTCAATCACAGCATTATAAATTTCCGGGAACCTCATTTCCTCGTTCTTACAGGAGACCAGTCCCGCTGCAATTATTCCGGTCCCTGATAATCCTGCATTCCTGATGAAGTCTCTTCTGCTGGTTTTCATTTTACTACTATGAATTATTAATGCCCATGACTTATCTTAAAGTTGGCAGTAGGCAGTTGGCAGTTGGCAAACACTCACCTCTCACCGCTCATCTCACCTCTCATCTCTCACCTCTCATCTCTCATCTCTCACCGCTCATCGCTCATCTCTCATCTCTCACCGCTCAATGCTCCTCTGTACCATGCCTTCCCGTCTCACGTCCTTCCCATCCGGTTTTACCGTCGCCGACATAAAGTTCTGTTACGGTTTTTGACACCCTGTCATCGACTTCTTCGACAAGTTGTATTCTCAGAGGATTAGTAAGAGCTTTAAGATTTTCCAGTACCGGAGCATAAGGTTCCGAACCTTTCGCAGTTTCATAAACCAGGTAAGCCCATTTTTCTGAAAAGACATTTCCCTTCATGGCAGGGACCATCTGCTGCATATTTGAGGAGAGGAATGTAAGTGATAATGCTCTTGCCCAATAGATCCATGGACCTCCTGTTATATAGAAGAACGGATTAAGAAGCCTTGTCGGGTTTTCAAGTCCGGCATTTGCATAGCTGAGCTGGATCCCTGCAAAGCCCACACCCTCTTTCTCATTATAGAATGTAATCCAGGGAACATCTGCTTCCATTAGGAGATCTGTAAGATCAGGCATCTTTGTCACATCGTATGTGATGACCTTATCCCTGATAACATCATACCATGCTGCATGGGTTATCAGTTCTCTCTTGATAACTATTTCTGCATTCCGCAGTGCAATACAATGCATTGTTTCATTTATCCTGAGCACTGTTGAGCTTATGAAGTATGGTTTCCCGGGATAAAATTCATATCTGACTGATGCATCAACTTCCGGTATTTCCCTGAGATTACCCCAAACGGCACTTTCTGCTTTCACAGGACCGGAATATGAACTAATATTCTGGGGCGGATCCCAGTCGGATGTATGAGTCCATGGTCTGGGAGGTGTATAGATCTCTGGATTCCAGTGAATTGCCCCGTTGGTTTCTTTGCGGTGATAGATAGGGAATTCAGGTTTGCTTTTCAGCGTTATCTGGTCAAGGTGTCCCGATTTGGGATGCAGTACAATTGAAAGATGCTTATTGTCGATCTGTAGTGCAGGAGCTTCGCCCTGAACCACCAGATCCGACTTGTATACTTTTGCCATTGCATCCGGATTATTGTAATAAACATGGAATATACGGCTCGATCTGGCAGGAACATCGGCCATGAAGGCAACTCTTGCTGATACAGTCGGGAACCAGACCGGTACATTTCTTGTCGGGTTACCGTTTTCATCCGGAGCAAGATCGTCTTCTACAAGATACTGCTGTATATCATAAACCTGCGACGGGACTTCTGTCAGTTCATAGGTTAGAGGGTCCACAGCCACGACTCTTATATCTCTTTTGAGATCATTTGCTTCATCGGGATAAAATGCAAGGAGTACCTCTACAGGTTCTGCTTTCCTGTCGATACCTGCTGTTTCTGTGAGGACAACTGATTTATAACTTTTCCATGCAGGATCAAAGACTTTTACTTTTTCAGGAGCTTTCAGTGTTCTGACGGCCGAAATGATCTGATCCTTCGGTGAAGCCTGAACACTTTCCTTCATCCTTACAGTGATCTTTATCTGATAATTCTGACCCGGCTGCCATTTGAGCCATCCGATAATATTCATGTCCTTGTATAAGGTATTATCCTGTGAGAGACCTGCTCCTGAGGGCGGACGATGTTTCATTGCCGGACGGGACGGATCTTCTTCCTCTCCTGCTTTATGAAGATTCAGATAACGGAGGACTTTGCCATTGACTTCAGCTTCAACCTCAATTATCGAAGAACGGGGCAGTTCCAGGTCTGCCTTAAAATGATAAAACGGAACTGCAGGGCAGGGATAAACAAGTTCTATATTTTTAACCTGGAGTACTTCTTTTTCCTTTGCCTGGAGGGCAATAAGCGGAAGAATAAGAAATCCTGCGATTAGTATTATACATGTTGTTTTCTTTGATGACTTCATTTTTTTTGATTTTACTTCTGACGTACTGATATCAAATTTCTGTTTCTCATTTCTTTCAGAGCTGATTCCCATTTACCTCCCGATCCCCACAGATAATATGTGAAATACATTGTCGTTTTCTGGTAAATAGGTGTCCATGGCTGAAATTCGACATAATAATGATGGGCATCACTGTTGATGGGATGATTCATCCACATATGCAGAAAATGAGGTTGTGAAACAGGAAATGCTCCTATAAAGGCAATATCTTCCTTGGTATCATAACCTGCATTCCATCCTTCTTCTATCATTAATGCCCTTCCATAGTATTGTTCAGGCCGCATCCTGAATTCCTCATTTCCTCCAATGGTAGGCGTAACAAATACATCTTCTGTCCAGTGCGATTTACCCAGTTCCAGTATCGGCTGAGGTCCTATGACATTTGCTTCGGGATTTATGAATTTCAGGGCATATCTTACTTCCAGCAGGGGGGAGTTGCCATACAGGGTAAATGTTTTTTCGAGTTTGTTTCCGTAATAATCGGCGCTCATCTTAACCTGTACATAATCGCCTTCGCTTTTGATGAGTCTGGCATCGTAAACTTTATGTGTTTCCATGCTGGCCTGACCGAGAAAATCCTCAAATCCTCCATATGGATAATATCCCCAGAGGCGGTTCGGACGTTTATCATCACCGGATTTTTCGGGCCAGAGCTTAAAGAGAACATTATCATTACGGCTCTTGACAATATATTCGATTACTCTTGCTCCGGTTGACAGAAGTGTTATTCTCACGCTGTCATTCTCAAGCCTGAATTCATTAATTCCATCAGAATTAAGATCTGTTTCAAATGCCAGCACCTTTCCTGCAGCTTTCCCCACACCCATCTGGTTGACAGTCTTTATTCCGAGAGCTGTTACTTCCACATCATAGTTCCCTGCCGGTACTTTCAGATCAAAAATAAGATCGGCAGAGGTTCCGATGGGATTTGTACCATATTGGGTTGACGTGAAAACAGGTTTTGCAGGGCGCTTACTGTCAATTACCTTAACCGTAACGGGATACTTTGTTTCGGTGGTAAAATTATGAATGCTGACGGGATATGAGACCACGGGTGTATGTCCGTAAATGATCCTGTGAACTGATATTGCCGGTGGCATTTCCATCACGCACATTGTATATTTTTTATTCTCACCCCATTTGAATCCGGCAACAATGGGATTCGGATAATCCATTCCCTTTGCATCGGGCCTGATATTGAGACGGATCATTTTACTGCCCTTTGCCGGAATGGTGACTGATTCACTCAGCATACCGTCAGTAAGTATTCCTTCGGGAAGCTGAATATCACAGGTTCCGGTTACAGGCTGGTCATATGTATTTGTTACAGTGAAATTAAGGGTATAATTCTGTATTTCGGCATTCAGATCGATCCGGTCTCCAAAGTAATTTTCCAGGTATTGTCTGTCAAGGAACAGCATTTGCATTGCCGTCCTGAATTCGTCGGGTCCCATAACTACACCATTGTCGGTAATACCAACTTCTCTTCTTGCCATAATGGCATTAAACAACTGTTTCTGTGTAAGCTTTTCACCCTTATTAATAAATACGATCATAGATGGTATAAGATCGCCAAGAAGGTTGCCTGTACGGATTATGAAAGGCACGTTCTCATTGTCTATCTGCAGCTTATTACCCTCTGTGGCTATATAGCCGTCATAATGGTAAGGATCGCTTTCGGGATCCCATACAGGACGGAACACGTATCCGTTCCTGCCGTGTGCATAATCGATCCACGATTGTTTGGTCTGCATATCCTGTACCTGCAGTCCGTCATAGTTATCAAGACCATAAACAGGAGAAAAGCCCACATCTGCCACTACCGGCAGATTTGTTCTGGAGAGCCAGCCGGCCATTTCATCTTTCATAAGAAAATCCATATAGCCACTGAATACAAACCATGAATTGCCCTCGTTCATTCCTTTACCGATTATTTCGAGCGGATGTCCGGGGGTACAGGTAACTGACTTGAGAAGTGTTTCAGTACCGAACCATCCTTTATGCAGATCATATGTTGTAACAACTTTTTTTACGTTGTCCATCAGCTCTTTTACCCTGAGGGCTGATGCGTGGTTGTCAGACGAGATCACAAATATCTTCTTATTGCCGCTTTCCAGCATAAAAGCATCAATGAAGATCAGGTATGGATCGTTGAACTGATAGCTTCTAAGTGTCTTTTTCCATGATGAATTACCGGGATATTTGGCAAGAAGCATTTTCCCTGTTTCAGTAGCCGGGGATATAATTACAAGAACATTCCCCTTTGCGACTGCAGAGGTAAGTTCGGATGTGGAAGGGTTATCCATGGTTGTGCACTGACCTGAAAGCCAGTTCATCATAAATCCTTCCTGCATCCAGAGGCCCGGCAGCTTCATATCTTCTGCCATATCTATCCTGGTCTGGACTATTTTCTTTTCAACATCGGGAATGCTTATCTTATAGAGATTCCCGTATCTGTACCATTTCTTATAGTCGTTCCACCAGTGATTTGTGTAGCCATTGAACTGCATGTCGTTCATAATGGCATTATTCATTACATCAAGTTTTCCGTTATAGCTGTAATCTGACAGCTGCTGTGCAGAAACATTACTTATTAAAACAATGAATGCAAACAGAAAAAGGCTTAACGCCCTGTTTATAGTTTTTCTCATGGATATAGTATTTTGGTTATATTTTTAACTGAGCTTGTTCATTTTAAATTTGTTGAATTCTGAATATCCTCAGTGATCTCCTTCGCGCCCTTTGCGCTATCCTTCGCGTCCTTTGCGGTTAAACAAAAATGCTTCTCAACCGCAAAGTGCGCAAAGTTTTACGCAAAGTGCTCAAAGGAAGAATTAAAGATCAACAAATGATTAAAGTTCCCGGATCTTGATATTCCTGAACCAGATTGTGTAACCATGGTCCTGAAGTCCGATATATCCCTCTTTCGGTATACCTGCCTTAAAGCCCGGGAAGTTTTTGAATTTGCTGTTTTCCACCATTTCATCCCATTTCGGGGTCCAGAGTTCATATTCTACCACTTTCACACCGTTCTGGGTATGTGTGACTTTCCCGTCTTTCATACTGATAACAATGGTATTCCATTCCCCTGCAGGTTTTACTGTTTTGGGATCAGCCGGAAGCATGTCATATAATGATCCTGCCAGGTGGCTGTCGATCTTATTGTCAGTGGCTTTTACATTGTCCAGTATCTGTACTTCGGGAGATGAAGCATAGATTGCAGCTCCGGGTACTTCCTTTACATTATAAAAAATACCGGAGTTCCCCATTTCGGCTGTTTTCCAGTCGATTGAAAGTTCGAAGTTCTTAAATTCCTTTGTTGAATAAATTATATCACCCCGTGCTCCCTGTCCGGGTTTTCTTCCTTCGCCTGTAAATACTTTCATGGCATTATCTTCTATAGCCCAGTTTTTTGGCATTTCAGTACCGTTGTACTGACGCCAGCCTGTGAAGTCTTTTCCGTTGAAAAGGAGAGTCCAGCCGGCTTTTTTCTCTTTTCCGGTAAGCTTATTTGGTTTCTGAGCACAGGAAGAGAGTGAAATGAGGAGAGCAACCGTCAATGTAAATGCTGAAATAACATGATTTTTCATGGTTTAAAAGTTTTAGATTCTGATTCGCAAATTAGTTAAAAATATTGATTAACTGAAAACAAAAACTAAATCCAGAAGTCATTGTAATTATTTGCCGGCATATTAACTACGTATTAAAAAACGTATTAAAAGGGCTCTGATCTAAATTACAAAGCAGTAATACAATAAGATCCTTCGCTGACGCTCAGGATGACAGGTATATAGGAGAGACAGGGGAGGGAAGCCGGGGCGTTTTGAATAATCATTAGTTTATAAAGAAAGGTAGCGGCAAAACGCCCCGGCTTCCCTCCCCCTCATATATAATAAATGCCTGTCATTCTGAGCGGAACGAAGTGAAGCGAAGAATCTTTCACGAATTAAATTTTCATTGTGCTTTACATATTATAACAGA
>CAYQZL010000019.1:0-39727 GCA_964421975.1 uncultured Rikenellaceae bacterium | reverse complement strand
ACACCCTATCCTACACTCTTTCCCTACACGACGCTCTTCCGATCTCACTGATTGCAAATTTTGATCTTGATATTGATTCACCATATCCCACACCGGAAAAGGAAAAACTCTTTGAAAAACCTAATCAGATCCCTTACCGGCAGGAAGATATCAAATACCTGCATTATGGTCGGATAATTGAGCTGATGATAGATGCAGCACGGGAACTGGAAGAAGGGCAGGAAAAGGAATACCTTACGACCCTTATCGTGAACCAGATGAAAAAATCTTATGTCACCTGGAACAGAAGCCAGGTTGCTGATGAAGTTATAATTTCCGACCTGAATATTCTGTCGCGAGGCAAATTAAAGATAACGGAGGGCGTCAGGATTCTTGAAGTGAAAGAACTTCTGCCCCAGCCTAAGAAAAAACAGCAACAGGGCAAATCTCACGGGAAACAGCAAAATAAACAATACAACAAGAAAAAAGGTCACAACAGGCACTGATGGGTACTTTTATTGTTAAGGGAGGCAGATCCCTTAAAGGTGAAATAACCCCTCAGGGCTCAAAAAATGAAGCCCTGCAGATCATTTGTGCATCCCTTCTGACAGCTGAAAAAGTTACTGTAAATAATATTCCGGATATTGCAGATGTCAATAACCTTATTGATCTGCTTTCCTGTCTTGGTGTTAAGGTCATAAGGGAATCACGCTCCTCTGCAAGCTTTGAAGCAGTAAACATTAACCTGGAATATCTTCAGACAAGCGATTTCAGGATGAAAAGCTCAGGGCTCAGAGGATCAATAATGGTCGTCGGTCCGCTGCTTGCACGCTTCGGAAAGGCATATATCCCCCGGCCGGGTGGCGATAAGATAGGCCGCCGAAGAGTCGATACCCATTTTATCGGATTTCAGAAACTTGGGGCAAAATTCGATTACGATTCTTCTGACCCCTGGTTTAAAATTGAAGCTACATCCCTGAAGGGTACGTACATGCTTCTGGATGAAGCCTCAGTTACAGGTACTGCAAATATCATTATGGCAGCAGTACTTGCAACAGGCCGGACAATAATATATAACGCAGCCTGTGAACCATATATACAGCAACTTTGTAAAATGCTTGTCTCAATGGGCGCCAGGATACAGGGGACAGGATCAAATCTGCTCACGATCGATGGAGTCAGGGAATTAAATGGATGTATACATACCATCCTTCCCGATATGATAGAGATAGGATCCTTTATAGGTATGGCTGCAATGACAGAATCCGAAATAACCATAAAAAATGTATCATGGGAAAACCTGGGAATCATTCCGGATTCATTCAGAAAAATAGGCATACAGCTCGAGAAATCGGGAGATGATATTTACATTCCGGCCCAGGAACATTATGAGATTGAGACATTTATCGACGGATCCATAATGGTCATTGCCGATGCGATCTGGCCGGGCCTGACTCCTGACCTGCTCAGCGTATTTCTTGTTACCGCAACACAGGCAAAAGGATCCGTACTTATCCACCAGAAAATGTTCGAAAGCCGTCTCTTTTTTGTCGATAAACTGATAGACATGGGGGCCCAGATCATTCTTTGCGATCCCCACAGGGCAACCGTTATAGGCCTTGATAAAACAATAAAACTGAGAGGCACTGTCATGACATCACCTGATATCAGGGCAGGTGTTGCACTACTTATTGCTGCAATGTCGGCTGAAGGTGAAAGTATAATACATAATATTCTCCAGATTGACAGAGGATATCAAAACATCGATACCAGGCTTAATGCATTGGGGGCTGAGATAAGAAGGGTTTAAGGGAGTATGCGTGATGGTGCGATGGCGTGATGGTGCGATGGTGTGACGGTGTGATGGTGTGATGGTGTGACGGCGTGATGGTGTGATGGTGTGACGGCGTTACGGCGTTGCGGCGTTATGGCGTTATGGAGTTATGGAGTTACGGTGTGAGAGTCCTGATTAGCCAGTCTGATATTTTCTGCTGCCAAATTGTCAAGCATTATTCCGTGGCAGATTATTTGATGAAACAGAATACAAAAATCGAAAAACAATTGTGATGAGTAAGAAGAAAGGCTCCTCAAAGGAGGATATTGCAACCAATCAGGATGACGAACAGTTTGAAATTAAAGAAGATAATGAACTGACAGAACCCATTGACCAGACCGTTGGAGAAGAACCGGGCGAAACTGAATCCGGAGAAAAACCGGACGGAAAAGCTGAACCGGAACCGACGGTTGCTGACAAAGTTGTACCTCCGGAAAGGTCATCTGAAGAAAAACTGGCAGAAATGCAGGACAGGTATATTCGTCTTTCAGCTGAATTTGACAATTACAGAAAACGAACCCTGCGTGAGAAGATGGATCTTACGAAATTTGCCTCTGAAAATATTCTGCTGAAGATCCTTCCATTTATGGATGACTTCGAAAGAGCTTTGAAGAACATGGAAGATGCAAAAGATTGCGATGCTGTTAAGGAAGGTATAGATCTTATCCATACTAAATTCATGGATTTTCTTAAGCAGAATGGCATTTCTGAAGTTGAAGCGCTTAATGCTCCTTTCAATTTTGATCTTCACGATGCCGTGGCTAAGATTAAGGTTGAGGATGACACCCGAAAGGGGAAGGTTGTTGAAGTAATACAGAAGGGATATTATCTGCTGGATAAGGTAATAAGGCATTCAAAAGTAATAGTGGGGGAATAAATCAGGGATTCCCGTCAATAACAGGTTACAGTTTGAGGAAACCACAGAGGAATGGATAAAAGAGATTATTATGAGGTCCTTGGAGTGTCAAAAAACGCCACAAAGGAAGAGATCAAAAAAGCCTACAGAAAACAGGCCCTGAAATATCATCCCGATAAAAATCCGGGTGACAAGAAAGCCGAAGAACATTTCAAGGAAGCTGCCGAAGCTTATGAAGTCCTGTCAAATGATGAGAAAAGGTCGAGATATGACAGGTTCGGACATGCGGGAATGGGAAGCAGTGCAGGTGGTTTCACAGGTGGCGGTATGACAATTGAAGATATATTTGCCTCATTCGGCGATATATTCGGAGATGCTTTCGGTGGTTTCGGTGGTTTCAGTACCGGTCGCAGAAGCCGCAGAGTTAATAAAGGTTCAAACCTCAGGGTCAAGGTGAAACTGAATCTGACCGAGATAGCAAACGGTACCGAAAAGAAAATAAAGGTAAATAAATATGATACCTGCTCAGCCTGCGGAGGATCAGGTGCCGCAGACTCAAACAGCATTTCAAATTGCCCGACATGCCATGGTACAGGACAGGTAACAAGAGTTACAAATACCCTGCTCGGGCAGATGCAGACAGCTTCAATATGCCCATCCTGCGGTGGAGACGGTAAAACCATTACCAAAAAATGTCCTTCCTGTTATGGCGAAGGTATTGTCCAGAAAGAAGATATAATCAAAATCAATATCCCTGCCGGAGTGGCAAGAGGAATGCAAATGACATTATCCGGAAAAGGAAATGCCGCAAGACGGGGCGGAGTGAACGGCGACCTCCTGGTTGTTATAGAAGAAGAAGAACATCCCGATCTGATCAGGGAGGGTAATGATCTGATATTTAACCTGTTCATCAGTATTCCCGATGCGATCCTCGGAACACATGTCGAAATACCTACGGTTGATAATAATGTCAAAATAAAAATAGAACCGGGAACCCAGCCTGGTAAAATTTTACGCCTCAGGGGTAAAGGACTTCCTGAAGTAAACGGATATGGCCGGGGTGACCTTCTGGTGAACGTCAACGTGTGGATACCAAAGAATATGACACGTGAGGAATCCAGGATCATAGAAAAACTCAAGGAATCAGAATCATTTATTCCCAAACCCGATAAATCAGATAAAGGATTCTTCGAAAGAATGAGGGGCTACTTCGAGTAAAACCATCCAACCTCTGTTCTTTGGATCTCTTTGTATTCTCAGGTGCCTCTGTGTATTTATAAGAATATATTACCATTACAACTTTTCCAGGGTTGAACGGAATAGTTACACAGAATTTACAGAGATCCAAAGAGTTTTTTATATTTACATCTCCAATAATTTTAAATATCTCTTCAATGGCATTATTCGAAGCAAAAAACATTACTAAACAATTTGGTAATCTCACAGCTCTTGACAAAGTAAGCATTTCCGTTCCCGAGAAATGCATTTTCGGGCTGCTCGGACCAAATGGTGCCGGAAAAACAACACTCCTGAGAATAATAAATCAGATCACCGGGCCTGATTCCGGAGAATTGTTGCTTAACGGGAAAAAACTCACTCCGGAAGACGTAAGAACGATCGGGTATCTGCCCGAGGAAAGAGGATTGTATAAAAAGATGAAAGTCGGTGAACAGGCCTTATATTTTGCACAGCTTAAGGGCCTTTCAAAACATGAAGCAATGCGAAGGCTTAAATACTGGTTCAAAAAGCTTGACATTACTGACTGGTGGGGCAAAAAAGTTGAAGAACTTTCAAAAGGTATGCAGCAGAAAGTACAGTTCGCAACAACGGTCCTGCACGAGCCGAAACTGATAATATTCGATGAACCTTTTACCGGTTTCGATCCCGTAAATGCCAACATAATCAAAAATGAAATTCTGTTCCTGAGGGAAAGGGGAGCAACTATAATTTTTTCAACACATAATATGGGATCGGTTGAAGAACTTTGTGATAATATAACCCTTATTAACAAGGCAAAAGCCATTCTTGAGGGGAGTGTAAGCGATATACGCTCACAATGGGCCGGTAATGAATATGATATTGTTTTCGACAGTGATGTGAAACTTGAGGATAATGATAATTACAAAATAATCAGCAGAGAATTCGAAAACGGTAAATCCGACATCAGACTTAAAACTGCCAACAGGATAACCACCAATGATATTCTGCACAGCATGATGGATAAGGGGAACATTATTTCATTCAATCCAACCCTTCCATCAATGAATGAGATATTTATAAGAGTTGTCGAATCACGTAATGCAGAAAAATAAGAAATCCTCAAAAAAGCAAGACCATGAATAAAACAGCCATAATAATAAAAAGAGAATATCTCACACGGGTCAGAAAAAAATCATTCATCATCATGACAATTCTGGCTCCGCTGCTGATGGCAGGATTTGTCATTATTATTCCCCTGCTTATGTTTTCGGAAGACAAGGATTTCAAACAAATTGCTGTTGTTGAAGACCGTACACAGATATTCAGGAATATTATTCCCGATACCAAAAATGAAAAATTCGTTTATCTCGATAATGCGAATATCAACGACCTTATACCTTCATTTGAAAAAGCAGGGTACTTCGGAGTCCTTTTTATATCGCCCGATGCAATAAACGATCCTATTCTCTATTCAAAGAATCAACCGGATATCGGACTTCTCGATCATATATCTGGTTCGATGAAAAAAGAGATCGAGAAACAGAAACTGCTGACATACAATATTCAGAACCTTGATTCAATACTAACACAGATACGTACCAATGTTAAAGTTTCAACAAAACTTGTGGATGAAACAGGCAAAACCACGGAAACAAGTACGGGAATTTCCATGGCGCTTGCCTATATTGGCGGATTACTGATGTACATGCTCGTATTCATCTTTGGTTCACAGGTAATGAGAGGTGTAATAGAAGAAAAAACAAGTCGTGTTGTTGAAGTAATAGTATCATCGGTAAAACCCGCAGAACTGATGATGGGTAAGATAATCGGGATAGCACTTGTCGGACTCACCCAGTTCCTTATCTGGATCATCCTTACAATTGGTGCAGTTACCATTTTGAAATCGACGGTCCTTAACAAATCCGGGATAACGGAAATAACACAAACGGTCACACAGGATGTTATGTCGGCCGGACAGCCGGTTCCTTCCACTGCACAGACAACCGAAGTTTCTTCCCAGATGGCCGAATTCACAAAATTCTTTGACAGCGCCATGAATCAGAACTGGCCGTTGATAATTATCTCGTTCATCTTTTACTTTGTTACTGGTTATCTTCTTTACGCGGCATTATTTGCAGCTATCGGCTCGGCTGTTGACAATGAAACAGAAACCCAGCAGTTCATGTTGCCGGTTACAATCCCGATAATTCTTGCTCTTCTCGTTGCAATGGGTACTATGCAGAATCCGGAGAGCGCACTTGCATTCTGGTTCTCTATCATTCCCCTTACATCGCCTATTGTGATGATGGCAAGGATCCCCTTCGGTGTTCCCGCATGGCAACTCATTCTTTCAATGGCACTGATGGTGATAACCTTTTTAGGCTTTGTATGGATGGCTGCAAAAGTATATCGGACCGGTATACTCATGTACGGAAAGAAAACATCCTGGAAGGAGCTCTGGAAATGGCTCAGATACTCGGGGTAGAGGGCGATGGGTGAAGGGCTTAGAGCGCATTGTATAAAAGATTAAATAAACAACAAATATAAAAATGTCAAAGATCCTGGTAATTGACGATGAGAAAGCTATCAGGAACACCCTGAAGGATGTTCTGGAATATGAGAAACATGAGGTAGATCTTGCAGAAGACGGAGCATCCGGTATTGAATTGTTTTCGACAAACACTTATGATATTGTACTGTGCGACATCAAGATGCAGAAGATGGACGGTATCGAGGTGCTGCAAAAAATAACGGATATATCGACGGTTACACCTGTCATCATGATATCGGGCCATGGGAATATAGATACAGCTGTGGAAGCCATAAAAAAGGGTGCATATGATTTTCTTGAAAAACCCCTCGATCTGAACAGGCTTCTCATCACAATAAGAAATGCAACGGATAAATCGAAACTGATAACCCAGACACAGGTCCTGAAGAATAAGGTAAGCAGAATGTATGAAATAGTGGGTGAGTCAGAAGCAATCCGGAAGGTTAAGGAGATGATAGACAGGGTAGCACCCACTGAAGCCCGGGTACTCATTACCGGAGCAAATGGTACGGGAAAAGAGCTTGTTGCACATCAGTTGCACGAAAAAAGCAACCGGGCAAAAGGACCCTTTGTAGAGGTAAACTGTGCTGCAATCCCCTCAGAACTTATTGAAAGTGAATTATTCGGACACGAGAAAGGTTCATTTACCTCGGCAATCAAACAACGTATCGGGAAATTTGAACAGGCTAACGGCGGAACACTCTTCCTTGATGAAATAGGTGATATGAGCCTTTCAGCTCAGGCTAAAGTCCTCAGGGCCCTTCAGGAAAACAAAATCACCAGAGTGGGATCTGATAAGGATATTCAGGTAAACGTAAGGGTTATAACAGCTACAAATAAAAACATAAAGAAGGAAATTGAAAACAATACATTCAGGGAGGATCTATATCACCGCCTGAGTGTGATATTAATACATGTGCCGACACTAAACGAGAGACAGGAGGATATCCCGCTGCTTGCCGACCATTTCAATACACTGATATGCAAGGAGTATGGAATGAGCAAAAAGGCAATAAGAAAGGATGCAATACAGGAACTCCAGAAAATAGAATGGACAGGTAATATAAGGGAATTCAGGAATGTCCTTGAAAGACTTATTATCCTGTGTAAGGATGAGATAAGCGGAGAAGATGTAAGGGCTTATGCACGACCCGTTTCAGGCGGAAATGTATGAAACCAAAATTCCTCTTATCCTGATCAGCTTTTTCTTTTTATCTTCAGCCTCTGTCCTACCTGGATCTTTTGCGGATCAGAAATATTATTAAGAGACAGAACATCAGATACTGTGACATTTTCATACTTTCTGACGATATCCCATAATGTATCTCCATACCGCACGGTATGTGTAATATATTCTCCATCAGACTCATCGGGCATAAAAACCGGAGAAGCCTGAGCCTGCAGCTGAACACTCTTTCCGATCATTGCCTGCTTTTCTGTAAATGTCATCTTATCAACTTTTGCATAAGTATCAGCTTTTGAAGGATCGACGAATACAGCAAGCTTCTGCCCGATACGAATAGTATTGCGGTAGATATTGTTCCAGTATCTGAGATCCGAAAGGCCGACCCGGTACCATTCAGAAATGAATCCGAGGTTATCTCCTTCCTTAACCGTATAAATGAGCTTTGTTTTTCCCCTGACATCCGGAGTCGAATAAGTTGACCTCGATGGGTCAGCCATACTTATATTCTTGCTCAGATATACTTCAGGCTTGTACCCCCTTATTGTATCATTGAGGTCGATGAAATCACTGAGATGGTTCATTGGCAATGTGATAGCCATCGGTTTGGTCATACCCGGAACAAGCCCGGTCCTGTACTGGGGATTCAGTGCACGTAATTCATCAGAAGAGATCTTCATCACTTCAGAAATCTGTGCAAGATGAATATCCTTGTTAACCATTATAGTATCGGTTGCCAGTGGGAAATTAATGGGCAATGGCCTTATATTGTGAAGCTCGTAATAATTAACAGCATAGGTTGCCGCAATATAGCCCGGAATATAGCCTCTTGTTTCGCGGGGAAGCCTGTAATAAATTTCCCAGTAATCTTTTTTGTTACCAGATCTCCTGATTGCCTTGTTAACATTTCCCGGTCCGCAGTTATATGCTGCTATCACAAGTATCCAGTCCTTATAAATGTTATATAGATCCTTCATATATTTTGCTGCAGCATGTGTTGCCTTTACCGGATCTCTTCTTTCATCAACAATTGAATTGATAGTGAGACCATATGATCGACCTGTGCTGTACATAAACTGCCATAATCCCGTGGCTCCCACCCTTGATACCGCGGCCGGATTAAGAGCTGATTCAATAATTGCCATATACTTAAGCTCAACCGGGATACCGTAGGAATCAAAAACATCCTCGATCATTGGAAAATAATAGTCCTTTAACCCAAGTATTGCACTGAACAGCTCTCTTTTCTTAACTGTATAAACATGAATGTGATTCCTTATAATACTGTTATACCGGATCTTTATGATTGTGTTCAGTCTTGCAATCCTGTCGACATATACAGTATCTGAAAACATTATCCCTCCTGTGGTATCATTGGAAATAAAGCCGGGATTAGCTGCCAGGGCATTCCTGACATACCAGGTGTTGACGAGGCTGTCAAGATCGGCAGTGATCTTTTCATAAGAGCTCTCTGATTTGATGATAATGGTATCATTTACAGCTGTCAGATTACTGCCAATCAAAACAGTCAAAGAAATAATTGTAACAAGTTCCTTAATTCGCATCATCCATACATTTAGTTAAAAATTCAATCTCAGTCCCACGTTCATTCCCAATCCGGCATAACCGGCCTGCGGAGGTGCAACCGGCACTACCTGCAGATCGAGGTTATTGCTTATATCGTAATTAAACAGACTTGCATCCACATTTGCATCCAGCACTGTTATAAGGTACCAGGCAGCAAAAGCTATATATGACAGATCACGGTATTTTTTAAAGTAGTCTACCTGCCTCAGCATCCTGTCGGTATACCATGATGCAGCCGAAGGATCATAAGTACGGGGATGGAGGACCGGATCATAAGTAGAAGGATCGGCATTCTTTATCAGTTGAAGGTATGAATCTGTTTGTGGTATCTCATCGGTAAAATCCTGGTAAGCCTTCATAAATTTGTTATAATTTGTTGAATTATAACTAATTGCAAAAATAACTCCTCCGAATCCTGCATATACAAAGGGCATTTTCCAGTATTTTCTGTTATACACCTGCCCCAGTCCGGGTAAAGCAACAGCCAGCATTGTTGCTCTCATCGGATCGGCTTTAAACACTTTTTGTTCCTTACCGGTAACAGAAAGAGTATCCTGTGCAGTGAGGTCACTGACAGGTAAATTCAGGAATAAAACAGTGAAAAGAAGTATGTAAAATTGCGCCTTCATTTAATAAAAAACCGTAAGTATCAGTATAACGGCGCAATAAAGATAAATATTTTCAGCCGTTCAGACGATCAAACAGGCCCAAAATGCGTTCCATCTCCTCGGAATTGTCAAATGGAATGACTATTTTCCCTTTTCCCTCTTCGTTAATTCTGAAATTTACATTCACGGAAAATATCTTGTTCAGATGATCTGAAAGCTGAACAAAGTCCTGATTAAGCTGTTTTTTTCTTCTGATCTTTCCGGTATCCTTTCCTGTTTCGGTCTGAAGATGTCTTACCAGCTCTTCAGTCTGTCTTACAGATAATTCACCGTCAATTATTTTGTAATATACATTGATCTGTTTTTTCAGATCCTCTATGTTCACAAGCGTTTTTGCATGTCCCATTGTAACGCTTTTATTTCGGATACCAAGCTGTATCTCGGCCGGAAGTTTAAGAAGCCTGAGGTAGTTTGCAACAGTTGATCTTTGTTTTCCCACTCTTTCGCTGAGTTGTTCCTGTGTCAGTCTGCACTCTTCAATAAGTCGTTGAAAACTTATAGCCACCTCTACAGGATCAAGATCTTCACGCTGAATATTCTCAACAAGGGCAAGTTCAAGCATTGCCTGGTCGTCAGCTGTTCTGATATATGCCGGAACATGAGTCAGTCCTGCAAGTTTTGCAGCCCTGAGTCGTCTTTCTCCTGCAATAAGCTGATATCTGCCGTTATCTGTTTCCCTGAGTGTGAGAGGCTGAACAATACCAAGCTTTCTTATTGAAGAAGCAAGTTCTTCGAGTGCCTGTTCATCAAAGCTGCTCCTCGGCTGAAATGGATTACCGTCTATAAGGTTGACAGGTATATCTTTGTTTGCTTCAACTTTCTTTTCGAGGACCTCTTTTTCAACACCTTCAATTAATGCACCCAATCCTCTTCCCAAAGCATTCTTTTTTGCCATATCCATCATTTTTACAGATAACTATTTATCAATGAACCTGTTTAACTCTTTCTTCTTCTTTTTCCAGCAATTCTTTTGCCAGATTGAGATAATTAACTGTACCTCTTGAATCGGCATCGTAAAGAATTGCCGGCTGACCGAAGCTGGGTGCTTCGGAAAGCTTGACATTCCTCTGTATAATTGTTTTGAAAACCATCTGCTGAAAATGTTTGTTCACTTCATCAGCAACCTGGTTGGATAATCTTAACCTAGCATCATACATGGTAAGCAGAAAACCTTCTATTTCCAGCCGGGTATTCAGATTGTTCTGAATGATCTTAATTGTATTCAGAAGTTTCCCCAGTCCTTCCAGAGCGAAATATTCACACTGTACAGGAATAATGACTGAATGTGAGGCAGTGAGAGCATTCACTGTAAGCAGACCCAGGGATGGTGAACAGTCAATAAATATAAAATCGTAATCGTTTTCTATTTTTGTAATAACACCCTTCAGGATCTTCTCCCTTTCCGGCTTGTCAAGCATTTCAATCTCTGCTCCTACCAGGTCAATATTTGAAGGCATCAATGAAAGGTTCTCAACCTGACATCCGAGTATTGCTTCTCCCGGCTCTTTCCCGTCAATAAGACAATCATAGATAGTACTTCTCATCTGACGCGTGTCTATTCCGATACCCGAGGTCGCATTGGCCTGCGGATCAGCATCAACAATAAGAATTTTTTTCTCAAGTGCGGCCAGACTTGCAGCCAGGTTTATCGCTGTCGTTGTCTTTCCCACGCCACCCTTCTGGTTGGCTATCGCAATTATCCTTCCCATCTGTATTCCTTTTGATTTAACAGTTACAATTTGAGCTTCAAATTTACTATTAATGAACCACTGCCCCGGAAACCCAAAGATGTAATTGTAAACATTTTTTCCGGGGTTTTCAACATCTTATTAACAATGAAAAATTTCGCATAAGCTCGCAATTTGCTGATATATAATTACTTATATAATAGCTGAAATTATAATGTTTTTCCCGGTATCAATATAACAAAAATAAAAATTTAACCCGTTGTGCGGTTAAAATCTTAATGTACTTACTTAGTGATCCTTAGTGTCTTTGTGTCTTTGTGGCATTTTTCTCAGCCACTAAGACACAAAGACACCAAGTTACACTAAAAATTTTTTATTATATTGTATATCTGTATTTTAAGTTGATTAAGAACTTTTTAAACTGAAAAAAACTACCCTAAGATTAGTTAACCGCACAACGTGTAAAAATTTAATAGCATTTTACTGAATTAATATCATCTTTACGGTAAATAAAATAATCATGGCAAAAAATCACGGACCTGAAGAATGGTTTGTAATAGTCAATCCCAATGCCGGGAACGGGAAGGGGAAAAAAGACTGGGAAAGGATCTCGGAACTGTTTCGCAGGGAAAAGATCACCCTTGTACCGGAGTTTACTCTCAGGAAAGGACATGCTATTGAATATACTCAGGAAGCCATTGACAGGGGATTCAGGAAGTTCATCTCGGTGGGAGGCGACGGAACACTGAATGAAGTCATCAACGGTATCTTCACCCAGAATAAAATACCTTCAAATGAGATAGTTATCGGGATGATACCTGTCGGTACAGGGAATGACTGGGGCCGTATGTTCGGTATCCCCACCGTTTATGAGGGAGCAGTCAGAGTGATTGCCGAAAATAAAATAATGTTGCATGATATAGGAGTGGTAAAATATCATCAGGGCACCGAATCTCAGACAAGGTATTTTATAAATATTGCAGGTCTGGGATTCGAAGCTCTTGTTGTGAAAAAAACTAACAAACAAAAAGATAAAGGCCGCAGTAATCAGGCTCTTTATTTTTTTAACCTTATTTCAAGTCTGATCTCCTACAACAAAACAAGGGCTGAAATCATTATAGATGACAAAAAGACGGTTGCCAGAATTTTTTCCCTGAATGTAGGTAACGGAAGATATTGCGGTGGCGGAATGAGGCAGACTCCCGATGCATTACCCGACGACGGACTCCTTGATGTGACCGTCATAAAGGAGATGGGAAGGATCGAAATAATAAAAAGCCTTAAGATCCTGTATGACGGAACAATTCTGAGTCATCCCCGGGTTGACGGATACAGGTGTAAAAATGTAAAGGTCAGTACAGATTCCTTATTGTATGTCGAATCGGATGGTGAATCACTCGGCCATACCCCGGCAGAATTCAGCATAATTCCTGCTGCTGTCAATGTCGTTTACGGTACGAGGATCATTCCGTGATCCTTATCTCAAAAAGCCTTGGCCAGTTTTTCCCGGTAACAAAGATCCTTCCTCCTTCGCTGTCATATGCGATACCGTTAAGCACGTTCACGCTTGTATCGGTTTGAGGATCATTAATTATCCCTTTAAGATTTATATATCCAAGCAGTTTTCCGGTAGCGGGATCGATCCTAGCTATAAGATCGGAATTCCAGATATTGGCCCAGATCTCGCCGTTAATATATTCAAGCTCATTAAGCTGATCCACCATCTTTTCATTATCATAAACTTCAAGCCGTGAGAGTACAGTAAACATACCGGGTTCAATTATGTACAGAACATTAGTCCCGTCACTCATTACAAGGTTCTGATCCATAGTTGTAAGACCCCATCCCTCCGACTGATAATATACCCTGTTGATCTGTCTGAATGTTGATTTTTCATAAACGAAACCAACCCTGGACTGCCATGTCACCTGGAAGATCCGGTCACCGAACAGTGTAATACCTTCACCAAAAAGTTCAGGACTCAGGTTAAGCTGCCGGATCACCCTGCCGGTTTCAAGTTCCACCTCTCTCAGCGTTGATCCTGTTTCCTGCCCAGTACCTTCATACAGTAATCCGTCATCATAAAATAATCCCTGAGTAAATGCCGACCGGTCATGAGGATAGGTATTAACGATCTTATATCCATACCTTTTCGGAGTGATGTCTGAAATCAGAATAATAAACCGTGCAACTGTAGTCCTTGCCTTTCCTCCCCTGTATGCCGTCACCTTTATGGATTTTTTACCCGTTTTCACCGTCTCCGATCCGGGAACAGAACATTCCCATGGTCCGGTCCTCATAGTTTCAACCTTTCTTCCGTCAAAATAAACAAGAACAGAGTCGGGACCCGGACCTGGAATAAGGGATGTAAGCACAACTCCAACCGCTTCACCTGTCCTGTATTTTGAATTTTCTTCAGGATGTTTCATCCTTATAAGGCTGATATCAGCTTCAACATTTTCATCAACTGATCTGTCTTCAGCTGTTCCGCCTGTCTTTCCGGACTTTCCTGAACAGGAAATAGCCCAGATCATAAATAAAATACCAAAAAACAGGGAGAGATATTTAAAAGGATTCTTTTTCATCCGGATTGATTATCCTCATGAATAAACGTTTGAAAATATTCTTTCTTGCTGAAGTAATTCGTTTTTCAGCTTCTTTCAATTGCTGATCAAAGGGGAAAAGTATCTGCCACACTTCACTCCATCCGGGAAATCCCCCGAGGTTTCGGTCGTCAATAAATATATCCGCATCAATTTTCCGGCTGATTGAATCACTCATCACTTCTTCGGGATAATTTTTATTCACAGCATAAAATTCTATGCCGTTCTGCCTGCAATACTCCACTGCTTCTTCAAGTTCCCGGCCCGACCTGAATGTCCAGAGTATCAGCCGTGCCCCCTTTTTCTCAAGCTCTTTTAAAGTCCGGAATGCGAACAATTTTTCCTTTCCTATTGAAGGATATTCATGTTCGACAATTGTACCATCGAAATCGACGGCAATCTTAATATTAAGAAATTCATCCATTCTCAGACTCAATGAGGAGCCAAATTTAACCAAATTGGATATATTACTGAAATTTATCTTAATTTTAACACCTTCTCATTTTTATTCTCTTAAAATGAAGCATCTTCCTAATTTTATAACATCACTTAACCTGGCATCGGGATTTATCGCCATTATTTTTGTACTCAACGGCGACCTTGTAACAGCTTCATGGCTGATACTTGCGGCAATGATATTTGATTTTCTCGACGGATTTACGGCAAGATTGCTGAATGCATATTCGGTTATTGGTAAAGAGCTTGATTCTCTTGCAGATGTTGTCAGTTTCGGAGTTGCTCCGGGTATCATTATTTACAGTCTCCTGGCACGTGCCCTCCGCTTAACGGAAACAAGCGGGCTTGATCATGATAACTTTCTGATATTCATTTTGTTATGCTCAACTGCCGTAATGCCGGTCTGTGCTGCACTTCGTCTGGCAATATTCAACACGGACGAAACTCAGGCAAAGTCTTTTAAAGGATTGCCTACACCTGCAAATGCACTCGCGGTTATTTCACTTGTAATTGCCGACCGTTATTCCGGATCCGGGATAAGCACTTTCATAACCGGTTCACCAGCCATCCTTGTTATCCTGACAATTATTCTTTCTCTTCTCATGGTAAGCCGGATACCCCTGCTTTCTCTAAAAACGAACCATTTGAAATTCAGGGGAAATGAGGGAAGATATATTCTTATCTCCCTTGTGGGTATATCTCTTATTCTGGGGGGGATCGGTGCAGCTGTACTTATAATACCGATATATTTAGTAAGCTCACTTGCAGGGTTATTTTTTAAATAAGCAGAGGTAAAATATGGGATTTCTCCCCTGCAGGGGCTGATTCTTAAATTTCCCCCTTTGAAGGGGGTGCTTCTTCAGACTTCCCCCTTTGACAGGGGTGCTTCTTCAGACTTCCCCCTTTGAAGGGGGTTAGGGGGATGTAAATACGTATTTTAATTCTATTGATATTCTTATACACCCCCCTGGCCCCCCTCCAGGGGGGACAATTTCCGAAAATTCTTGTTCCCCCTCCAGGGGGGACAATTTCCGAAAATTCTTGTTCCCCTCCAGGGGGGACAATTTCCGAAAATCGTGGCCATCTAAAGAGGGGGCGAAGTGCAGACCAATTCTCCCAATCCCTCAGGCGGGAGGTGTGTACCAATTTTCCTAACTCAAGGGTGAGTTGCAGGTTGATCTCCTTTGTCCTCCAGTGAGAAAAACCATACTGTCTAATAAAGGTGAGTCTCTTCGTTGAGGTCCTTATCAGTTATTTTCTTCCTGCTGATTGATTTCCAGGCATACCAGATATACCAGAAAACAAAAGGAATAATGAATGACACATACATCATTGTTCGCAGGGTGAAATGGCTTGAAGAAGCATTCCGGATCGTGAGCGAACTTCCCAAATCATATGCAGACGGATAGAAAGCCGTACCATTAAATCCGGCTACCAGGAAAAGAGAAAATACCGCGAGAACAGTTCCGGGTCCGGAAAACCAGATACCCTTACGACTTCCCCTGAAAAGAGTAATTATTATCCCGTAGAGAACAAGGACAACTCCGGCCAGAAACAATATCAGCACAACAGGCATCTGAATAAGATTCAGGAGATATTTGTATTTCATCATGCTTACTCTGCCTGTCTCAGCGTCAACAGCAAATCCTTCAGATACTAAAACGGAAATCAGGAAGAACAGGAAGAATACGAGGAACACGACAGCATTCACCATCAGTAGTTTATTTGCCTTTAATGCCAGATCATCATCGCTGACGGCATTGATAATGAACATTGAGCCATTTGATCTTACCAGGAACAAAACAGCAAGTCCGAGTGCAATATTCCTTGCGTTAAGCAGTGCTTCAAGTCCGTGCCAGTCAGTTGCCCATTTAACATGATTCATATAATCGAGACTGAACTGTGCGCCTGTAAAGAATGTACCTACCGCTGTACCGATGAGAAAGGGACCCAGGACTCCGTTGATGAGAAGGAATATGTCAAATGTTTTCTTCCCAAGGATATTTGCCGGTTTCGATCTGTACTCATAAGCAATTGCCTGGATAATAAAACTGAACAAAATTGCGATCCATACCCAGTAAGCACCACCGAAACTTGATGCATAGAACAGAGGGAATGAGGCAAAAAAAGCACCTCCGAAAGTGACAAGGGTAGTAAAAGTAAATTCCCATTTACGTCCAAGTGCATTCACAACCAATGTTTTCTGCGTTTCATTTCCGGAAATCGAGAACAGCATTGACTGGCCACCCTGAACGAACATAAGGAAGACCAGCAACGCTCCCAGGAGGGATATTATTATCCACCAGTAACTTTGCAGGAATGAATATGAAATAAGTGTAATCATTGTTTTGTCCTCCTAATGTTTTGGTCCGGTTTTTATCTGTTTAACCATTATCGATACTTCAGCGAAAAGAAGCGCTGTGAAAAGAATGGCAAAGAGTATGAATGTGGTAATTACCGAGCCGGTACTTATATTTGATACAGCAGCAGTAACCGGCATAAGGTCCTGTATTATCCAGGGCTGACGTCCCATTTCTGTGAGTACCCACCCTGACTGGCTTGCAATATAAACCAGAGGAACGGATATCATCATTATCCACAGGAACCATTTTTGTTTCTGAATAGTATCCCGTTTCAGGAAGAACAGTGCCAGTGCACAAAGAAGGATGAAAAAGAATCCGAGCATTACCATCAGATGGAAGGTATAAAACGCCACTGAGACATTAGGGATTGCATCTTCTGCTTTGTTAAGGAATGCATAGCCGAAATATTTAAAGTAATCATCCATAAAATCACTGTCTCCGAACATTTTCTTTATTTCTTCGACCTGTTCATTGTCGCCTGACATTCTGGCTCTTTTATAGTCCATCAGAACTCCTCTGGCAAAAGTTCCTCTCTGCATCTTTTCGGCAACCGACATGATTTCAGCTTCCGGATTTCCATAAACCAGATCCTCAATGCCCGGGACGAATGCGTTCCTGTTGCCGCCTGTCATTACTGAAAGGAATCCTGGTATTTCAATTTTTGCCACAAAATCCTTTTTCATCTTTTCCCCAATCCTTGTATCGGAATCTTTCAGGATCCCTATCGCCACAAGGCCTGCATTGTCTTTCCCTTCGTAATGAGCCTCAAATGCGGCGAACTTGAGTGGTTGAACGTCCGCGATTGTCCTTGCAGAAGTATCACCCGTAAATGCAACAATAAGGGAGGAAACAAGACCGAATGTCCCTGCAATGAGAATACTCTTTTTTGCCAGCCATTCCTCCCTGTTTTTAAGAAGGAACCAGGCGCTTACACCCATTACGAATACCGATGCCAGAAGGAAACCCGAAGTGACCGTGTGAAAAAATGTATCAATGGCAACCGGATTGAAAAGAACAGCCCAGAAATCTGTCATTTCATTTCTTGCCGTTTCCGGATTGAATGTCATTCCGACGGGATTCTGCATCCAGGCATTTGCGACAAGTATCCATAATGCTGAAAGATTGGCCC
Organism: uncultured Rikenellaceae bacterium; assembly: GCA_964421975.1. GTDB lineage: Bacteria > Bacteroidota > Bacteroidia > Bacteroidales > VadinHA17 > LD21. The sequence continues at coordinate 21,630 of CAYQZL010000019.1, read as the reverse complement.
CTATGCCGACAAGCCAGGTAGAAGCCAGGTGAAATTTTCTGCTTACTTTGTTCCATCCGAAGAACATAACGGCCACAAATGTCGATTCGAGGAAGAATGCAAGGATACCTTCAATAGCCAGTGGTGCTCCGAAAATATCTCCTACAAACCATGAATAATTCGACCAGTTAGTTCCGAATTCAAATTCCAGGATAATCCCTGTTGCCACTCCAATGGCAAAATTGATCCCGAACAAGGTCATCCAGAACTTAGTCATCCTTTTCCACTCTTCTCTGCCCGTTCTTACATATACTGTTTCCATTATCGCAACGATAAATGAAAGTCCGAGCGTAAGAGGTACAAAGATCCAGTGATACATCGCCGTCAGGGCAAACTGTGCCCTCGACCAGTCAACCAGTGACAAATCTGCAGTTTCAATCATAAGAGTTATTTGAGGGTGTTAATTGATCAAGAACATAATCGCTTCTCTGCTTTTCATTCTCGAAATTCCTCCTGAGGAAATCCGGAAAAAAGAAAAGTTTAAGTATGGCGAATATAATAAAAAGCTTAATGAGAATTATCAGCCAGACTTTTCTGCCCCAGGATGACATGTTCTTAAATCCGTCATAGTAAAAACGGAAAATCTTCTTTACCGGATTATGGCCGGAACCGGATGCAGAATTCATTAAGATAATCGTTAATGTTATCTTCTATTTGTCTTGTGCCCGTTTCTTTTTTCTCCCCAGAGGGAATGTTTTCTTAATCTCCTTTAAAGGAGCTGCATCCTCTTCATTCGTCACCGATACCGCAGCAGGAATATCTCCGGGGTCCAGTCCGGAAGTAATTTTTTGTACCGGCTTGAAGCTGTAAAAGAATTCCCGGGCAAAGACCCTGAGAACAGTATAAGCAGGTATACCCAGTATCATTCCCGGTATCCCTGCAGCAAAACCGGCAGCCAGTACCACTATGAAGATCTCCAGGGGATGTGCCTTGACGCTGTTCGAAAAAATAAGAGGCTGAAACAATACATTATCTGTCAACTGTGTTATACCAACCACTATTGTCATGTAATAAATGAGCGGGACCACCACAGTGGCAAAATCCTGGTTCACATGTGATGCAACACCCATAACCAGGGCAATAAAAAATCCCAGCCATGGTCCGATATAAGGTATTACATTCAGGATACCAACTATAAGCCCCATTACAAGAGCCTGCTGAAATTCAATTCCGGCTATCGTCATGCCAATGTCCACAAGTATCATGACACATGTACACTGTATCACTATCCCGATGAAATAACGCGTCAGCAGGTTCTTTATCGAAAATAATGCACGTGTAAATCCATCTGTATAGGTATCAGGAACCCACATCAGTATTGCTTCAAAGAAAAGATGCTGATCCTTGAGAAAAAAGAAGGTAATGAATGTAATCGAAAATACAGCAACCGCAACATTTCCGAGTACACCTATCACAGATCCCATGAAATCCTTTAACCTGTCTATATCCAGTACTTCCGATAATTTCTCGTTTATTAATTCCTGTATCGAGAAATCACTGCTGATGTTTTTATTAAGAGACCTGAGAAAATCTTCAACGAATCGTACCGGTTTTTCCACAACCTGAATGATCTTCTCACTATCTATCGAGGAGAAATAATTTATCTGCCTCGTAATAAGTGGTATAAATATGACAAAGAAGAGGATTATCAAACCCCATATAATTGCAAGTGCCAGCAGAGCTCCCAGCGTACGTGGAAATACCCATTTGCCTATCCTGATCCTGCCAAAAAGATCAACCAGCGGACGACCCATTATCGAAAGAACACCAGAAACAAGAATATAGACCACAATACTGCGGAAATACCAGGCACTGGCAATCAGTAATACAATGGAAAGAAATATAAGTATGTTCCTGAAAAGCGGTTTCATTAAACGGGTTATCCTACTACAAACCTAACTTAAATTTTCCGTAATTACAATTGTCTGCTAACCAACACAAGAATATCCTCTATGCTGCCATATCGTCAGGCCAGCTGCCTGAAAAACAGCCATTGTGTCATGTTTTGATATTTGGAACAGAACTTGAAATAATAGCAGTGTTTGAATATAAAATATGTTTAACTTAAAAATAATGGAGGATAAAGCTATGTTACCAACAATCAGAAAAAGTTACAGCCCGTTCCTGTCGAACCTTTTTGATGATGATTTCTTTCCTGTATTAACGGGCCGCAACAGTTCAATGCCGGCAGTTAATATAAAGGAAGATGAGAAAAGATTCACTCTCGAGCTTGCTGTTCCGGGTATAGATAAGAAAGATCTTAAGATTGATATCAATGAAGATGTTCTTACAATCTCTCACGAGACAAAGAATGAATCGGAACAGAATGCCGATGGTTACAAGAGAAAAGAATTCAGCTATTCATCTTTCTGCAGGAGTTTCTATGTTCCCGAGAATGTGGTAATCGACAAGATAAACGCTGGTTACAAGGATGGAGTGCTTACAGTCGAACTTCCCAAGAATGATGAAGAAAAACAGAAATTATCAAGGCAGGTTAAGATTTCATAATTACAGGAACCAGGAAGTATAAAAGAGAAAGAGGCTGTAGATCAGCCTTTTTCTTTTTTACTACATTCTTCTGCAAATTTTTCCCCGAATTTCTTTCCGAAGAGTTTCAGATCCTCTCCTTTTGATCCTGAGGGTCTGAATTTAAACGAAAAGTTTTCTTCAAATACTTTAAGCTTGAGATTTTTAAATGTTTCAGCAATTATCATTGCAGCTTCGCCGCTCCAGCCATATGATCCGAAAGAAGCAGCAAGCTTTCCCCTGTCGCGGATAGGATTTATAAGGGCAAACATTGTATAGACCGGCAGGAGGGTATTCTGATTAATTGTAGGTGATCCTGCAAGAATTGCGCTTGATTCCGTTATAAGGCGATCCAGCTCAGACGGATCAATATGTTCAATATCCACAACCTTAACATCAAAGTCACCGGTTTCCCTGATACCTTCTGCAATAATTTCGGCAGCTTTGCCAGAATATCCGTAAGCCGATACATATGCCACAAGAATTTTATTACCGGATACACCTGCATTCACAGCAAGGTAATCATTTGCATACTTAAGTGTAAGATCAACGACTTTATCCCTGTTCCTGCCGAGTATCGGACCATGGCCGGGACAGATGAAACGGATATCAAGGGGTTTAATTTTTTCTATTGCCTTGACCATGAACCTGCTGTAAGGCTTCAGGATGACGTCAAAATAGTATTTCAGGGCTTTAAGATAATCCTCATTCAGATCATCTGTCATTTCATCCCTGCAATAGTGTGCCCCGAAAGAATCGCATGTGAACAGTACCTTATCTTCCTCCAGCCAGGTATAGATCGAATCAGGCCAGTGCAGGTTAGGGGCTGATATGAATTTCAGTGTTTTGTTCCCCAGATCAAGGATATCGCCATCTTTTACAACCTTTGATCTGAAAGGTATGTCAATCATATCTTCAAGGTATTTGATGGCATTACCGCTTCCCACAACAGTTGCCGATGGTGCAGCCGCGAGCAATAATTTAAGGCTTCCCGAATGGTCAGGTTCGGTATGATCAAGAATTATATAGCTTATTTCAGAAAGATCCGTTAATGCTTTCAGCTTGTTAAAGTATGTCTCACTGAATTTTTCCTTTGACACTTCAATGAGAGCCTTTTTTTCAGCATTAATGAAATATGAATTATAGGTGGTCCCATATTCTGTTGTCATTACAATATCAAAAGTCTTGATATCATAATCGAGGATACCTGTCCATACTATATCATCTGTTATATTAATGATCTTTTCGTCTTTATTTCTCATATCAGTTTCTTCTTTTCAAATGCGGGCTATAATACTCTTGTTGGCTTTCACCTGTTGCAGAACAGGGATCTCAATCTCTGTACCCACTGGCAGGAAGATATCCACTCTTGACCCAAATTTTATAAATCCGAGTTCATCGCCCTGGCGGACACTCTGACTTACCTTAGCATAGGTTACTATCCGTCTTGCAACGGCACCTGCCACCTGCCTTATAAGCACTTCTTTACCTGATTCTGTTTCTATTACAATAGTACTTCGTTCATTCAGTTCCGATGATTTGGGATGCCATGCGACCATATAATCACCCGGATGGTACTGAACATATTTTATCCTGCCTGAAACCGGGTATCTGTTGCTGTGCATATTAAGAGGCGACATGAATATAGATACCTGCAGTCTCAAATCTCTGAAATATTCTTTTTCGGTAGTTTCTTCAATAACAACGACCTTTCCGTCGGCCGGGGCATAAACCAGTCCCGGATCAGGTTCAATTTTCCTTTTGGGAAGACGGAAAAAGAAAAGCAGGAAAACATATAACATCAGGGTAAGAAATCCTGCAACCCATCTGAGCAGTATCCTGTCGGGCAGGATAAGCCAGAAAACGATATTGATAAGGATCAGCAACATAAATCCGAATATCAATATTTTATATCCTTCCCTGTGAATGCTCATATTTGAAAATTTTTACAAAACTAATCAAGTCAGATCAATCATCCAAACAATGAAATAAAAAGGAACACCAGCGGAAAAGCCAGGAGTGTACTGTCAAAACGGTCCATAAAACCCCCGTGTCCGGGCATTATTGTACCGGAATCCTTTATACCGGTACTTCTTTTAAGCATCGATTCTATCAGATCACCAAAAGTACCACTGATTGCCACTATCAAACCGACAATAATCCATTTAAAGGGATCAATGATACCGAGCCATCCTGACAAAAGCCAGGCTGTCAGTACGGTCAGTAGTGTACCTCCGATAAAGCCTTCCCATGATTTCTTTGGTGAGATCCTCTCCATCAGCCTGTGTCTGCCGGCGGTAATTCCGGTCAGATATGCACCGGTATCATTTACCCATAAAAGGATAAAAAAACCAATAACAATACCGGGCGAAAAAACAATTCCTTCATGGGGTATAAGCGATCTCATGCCATTTCGTGAAAAAGCAGAGAACGGGAACAACACGAAGGGAGTAGCTGAATAAACAAGTCCGGACAATGTATGTGCGAGTGAATCGAAAGGCCTTTCCTGTTTGCGGTATAATTCCAGTACCATTATCATTGCAATAAAGGGGATGAGAAGCAGTAAGTATCTTTCTTCCAGCTTTCCCCAGGCAACGAGGGTTGCCAGTATGTATGCTGAAACAGCTGTGATCATACCCGGGATCATCTGTGCATTTATCCCGGTACTACGGATTATCTTATAATATTCATACAGCACCCCTGACATTATAGCCAGCCCTGTAATAAAAAATGAAACAGGATGCAGCCAGAATCCACCCAGTGTAAAAATGACTATCCAAGCTCCGGTCAGGGTACGTCTGTAAATATCTTTCACCCTTATTGTACTTTATTATTTCTCAACGGGATAATCAGAAGGTTCATCAGGTTTATTACTGACTGTCACATCATCCGTTCTTACAGGCTGATCTTTATCCTCAGCTTCCGGTAGTATATTTTCAGCTGTCTTGATATCAGGTTTATCTTCAGATTTTGTATTGTTGTCCGGGTTCTGTTCGTCCCTTATCTTATCACCCTTTCTCTTTCCGAATATTCTTTCAAGATCTTCACTGAAAATTACCTCTTTCTCAAGAAGCAGTTCAGCAAGTTCTGTCAGTCCCTTCATATTTGCCCGGAGAACATCCTTTGACCTGTTGTAAGATTCTTCAATTATTTCTTTTACCTCACGGTCAATGACTTCAGCTGTTCTTTCACTGTAAGGTTTTGTAAATCCGAAATCGGCCTGACCGGAAGAGTCATAAAAGCTTATATTGCCTACTTTTTCGCTCATTCCGAAGAATGAAACCATAGCATATGCCTGTTTTGTAACTTTTTCGAGATCGCTGAGGGCACCGGTTGAGACTTTTCCGAAGACAAGATCTTCTGAGGCTCTTCCGCCGAGAGCATATGCCATTTCATCAAGAAGCTGTTCGCGTGTTGTTATCTGTCTTTCTTCCGGAAGGTACCATGCTGCACCAAGAGCTCTGCCACGCGGTATGATAGTCACTTTAAGAAGAGGACTGGCATGTTCGAGCAGCCAGCTCACGGTTGCATGACCAGCTTCGTGATATGCGATTGTCTTTTTCTCCTGCGGACTTATGATCTTATTCTTTCTTTCCAGTCCGCCAACTATCCTGTCAATGGCATCAAGGAAATCCTGTTTTTCCACAGCAGTTTTATTCTTTCGTGCAGCAATAAGTGCCGCTTCGTTACAGACATTTGCAATATCAGCGCCTGAAAAGCCCGGTGTCTGTTTTGCAAGAAAAGAGATATCGAAATTCTTAACCAGTTTAATAGGTCTGAGATGTACTTTGAAGATTGCTTCTCTTTCATTCAGATCGGGTAGTTCGACATGTATCTGGCGGTCAAAACGTCCTGCCCTCAACAGTGCCCTGTCCAGAATATCAGCCCTGTTAGTTGCTGCAAGAATGATCACACCCATGTTCGTTCCAAATCCGTCCATCTCTGTAAGAAGCTGGTTAAGGGTATTTTCCCTTTCATCATTGGAGCCGAAATTCACATTTCTTCCTCTTGCCCTTCCCACTGCATCTATTTCATCGATAAACACTATACACGGGGCTTTTTCCTTGGCCTGTTTGAAGAGATCTCTTACTCTCGAAGCACCCACACCAACGAACATTTCAACGAAATCGGATCCGGATATTGAGAAGAATGGAACATTTGCCTCCCCGGCAACAGCTTTTGCAAGAAGTGTTTTCCCGGTTCCGGGAGGGCCAATTAAAAGTGCACCCTTTGGTATCTTGCCTCCCAGCTGGGTATATTTTTTAGGATTCTTGAGGAAATCCACTATTTCCATGACTTCGGTCTTGGCTTCCTCAAGCCCTGCTACATCATTGAAATTAATTTTGACATTAGTATCCTTGTCAAATATCTGGGCTTTCGATTTGCCAACACTGAAAATACCTCCCGAACCACCTGATCCGGCACCCGTCATCCTGCGCATCATGAAAAGCCAAACTACAATTAGCAATGCCGGCAGTATCAGCCATCCCAGTATATCTGCAAAATAGTTTTTTCGCGTAACATATTCGGGATAAATGAGGTCGCTTTCCTGATACCCTGCATTCTTCTGTGTTTCAATAATAAAGGGTTCGAAATTACTTATATCGCCTATATTATATGTATAGTGAGGTTTGGGTACCTGAAGTCCCATGCCTCCGCCCGGCTTTGGAAGATTCTCATATCTTCCCGAACTGACCGCTTCACTTGTCAGATAAATCTCAGCCTGATCCTTGTTGACAACAATCAGCTTCTCAATATCACGCTTTGCAATCATCTCCTTTATCATACTTGTTGTTGCCTTCTCAGTCACATTACGGCTGAAAAAGATCTCAAAAAGAATGAAAGAGAGTGCAATGATCGCAAAAATCCAGTTGGTGTTAAATCTTGGCCTGGCATTTTTATCCCCTTTCTTATCAGGGGAAGGCTTATTTGTATTTTGTGTCATAGATTAATTACTTACTTACCTTTTCTTCCATAACATCAATAAGTGCATCTGCCCAAAGTGATTCAAGACTGTAAAAATTCCTGTACTTTTCCAGGAAAATATGCACTATTACATTTCCGTAATCCAGCAAAACCCAAAAGCAATTCTCAAGTCCCTCAACATGCAGAGGCCTCTCTCCCGCTTCTTTAATAACAATATCTTCGACAGAATCGCAAATTGAGTCTACCTGGGTAACCGATGTACCGTGACATATAACAAAAAAATCAGCTATTCTGTTCTCCAGCCTCCTCATATCAACCCTGAGAACATCTTTCCCCTGCTTATTATATATACCCTTTATAACGCTGTTTAAAAGAACTTCATTTTCATCGGGCCTCTTCTTCATCAATTATTCAAAATTATGGACAAACTGATAACAAATATTAAATCTGAAATAAATATTCTGAATAACATAAATTTCAAGTTGCAAAAGTACAAACTTTTATCTGTATTTTTGTCACAACAGGCCAATTTTACACTAACAATACCATTTGAGAAAAAGTCTGCCGGAACAGGAAAGAGATTTTAACAGTAAGCTATATTTTAATCTGAGAGACATGATCATCGGGTCAGATATAATACATTATGATTCCCTCAGTTCGACAAATTCGACAGCATGGCTGATGGTAAGGGAAAAGGAACTACCTGAAGGAACAGTAATAAGTGCAAATTTCCAGACGGCAGGGAAAGGACAGCATGGTAACAGATGGGAAAGTGAAAGAGGTAAAAACCTTCTGTTCAGTATAATCCTTTATCCTTCATCCGTAAGCCCTGATGAACAATTCCTCATATCCATGTCAATTTCCCTGGGTATCTGTGATTTCCTGAAGCATTTCCTTTCGGATATCAAGATCAAATGGCCTAACGATATCTATGTTAACGGAGGGAAAATTGCAGGTATTCTGATAGAGAACTCAATCATCGGGCAGACAATTGAGTATACTGTTGCAGGAATAGGGATAAACATTAACCAGGAAATATTCAGTCCGGGTATCACTGATGCGGTCTCGGTAAAAATCATTACCGGAAAAGACCACGATACAGGTAAATATCTGCGGCAGGTCCTTAATTATCTCGACAACAGGTATAAACAATTGCTTTATGGTAACAGGTCCGGGATAAGGGATGAATATTTATCAAATCTTTACAAAGCCGGAGAGTGGCATAATTTTAAATCTGAAGGGATTATTTTCAAAGGGAAAATTACCGGAGTATCAGTTTCCGGATTACTTACCATACAGCAGGAGGGTAAGAAATCAAGGGAATTTTCCTTTAAAGAGCTTGAGTATCTTCACTGATATCATTCCATCCCCGGAATTTTTCCATTTCGCTCACAAGGGTATCAAGGAACTTATTCAGTGGTTCCGATGCAGCCATCCGCAGTAAAGGATTCATGTCTGCTTCGAAAGCCAGTCTGATCTCGGAATTATTGCCTGCAACTTCCTGAAGGGAAAGGATCATGTCAAAATCATTCTGCAGAATTGCATTTCCGGAAAAAACAATCCTGCTGAACATTATTTTCTCCTTTAACCTGATTGAAACTGGTCCGACAGGATTGACCCTGAAGCTGCAAGAATCCTCTCTGAAGTCAATATCGCTGAAGGTATCTGAAGAAATAAACCGCCGGAAATTTCTTATGTCTGAGGCAAATCTGTAAACGACTTCCGGAGAATAATTAACTTTTGCCGTACGGCTTTCAAAACGTATCATATCCATGGCCAAAATCAGTTTTTACCCCATTTTTCAGGATCAAGTCTCCATTTTCTGAGCGTCTCCACATCAGATTCTGAGATGTATCCTGTTCTTAATGCTGTTTCAACAAGGACAGAATAATTACACAAGGTATCAAGCTTACAGTTTTCAGCAATAAATGCATCTTCGGCTTTTTTGAATTCATATGTAAAAATAGCTAACATACCAAGTACCTGGCAGCCGGCTTCCCTGAGGGCTTTGAGGGCACTCAGGCTGCTGTTGCCTGTAGAAATAAGATCCTCTATCACAACAACTTTCTGACCGGGCTGGTAGAATCCTTCAATCTGGTTGCCAAGGCCATGATCCTTTGCACCGGACCTGACGTAAATAAAAGGCAGCTCAAGCCTGTCGGCTACAAGTGCACCGTGTGAAATGGCACCTGTGGCCACACCTGCGATCAGTCCGGTATCAGGATAGAGTTCATTTATTTTTGTTACAAAAGCATCCCTGATATATTTTCTGACTTCCGGAAAAGACAAAGTTTTCCTGTTATCACAATAAATCGGGGATTTCCAGCCCGAAACCCATGTAAAAGGATTTGATGGTTGCAATTTTATTGCTTTAATTTGTAAAAGATATTCCGCGATCCGGTTTGCTATAGTATCCATATTATATGTATAAAGTTCATTTTGAAAACAGGTTCATTCTGATCAGCTCCGAACCTGACAGGTTACAAAAATACGGCTTATTCGTTAAATTCGGCGAAACGAATGAACTTTATAGAATAATTGCTGATTTTCAGGCTGATACCAGTATAGATTCAATAAATATTTACGGTCCGGACATAAAACACATCTGGAAGATCTTCAGGATCTATTTTACGGAGGTCGGTGCAGCCGGCGGACTTGTAAGACATACCAGCGGCAGGTATCTTTTTATTGAAAAGAAAGGTAAACTTGACCTTCCCAAGGGACATATTGAACCGGGAGAGGAAGCGGAAGCCTGTGCACTTCGTGAAGTAAGCGAAGAAGCCGGAATAACAAGACACTCAATCATAAAACCACTGGTACCGACATATCATACTTATACCTGGGAAGGCATTTCTTATCTGAAAAAGACTGAATGGTTCCTGATGAAATATGATGGTGAGATGATTACGCAGCCTCAGGTTCAGGAAGGTATCACCCGTGTTGAATGGCTTCTCCCGGATGAATTATGCAAAATCAAAAGCACGGCATGGCTTTCACTGATGGATCTGATAAATACCTCTGTACTTAAGTGTTAATCTTCCTCTCCCCTGTAATTCTTTAAATTAATAGCTGCAGGTACAAATCTTGATGCATCACCTCCGCTTCGGATAATATCCCGGACGATCGTCGAATTTATATGAGCATGTTCCGGGACAGTGAGCAGGAAGACCGATTCAATCCGGGATTCCAGGACCTTATTGGACTGGGCGATGGCTCTTTCAAATTCAAAATCGGCTGCAGTTCTCAGGCCTCTTAGTATGAAACTTGCATCGTGTTTTTTACAATAATCAACTGTAAGCCCTTCATAATGATCGACTTTAACCCTTGGCTCATTCTGAAAAACACTCGAAATCATGGCTTTCCTTGTCTCAAGGGAATAATAACTCTTTTTCAACGAATTAGCCCCTACAGATACAATTATCTCCTCAAAAAGAGAGAGTCCCCGCATTACTATTCCTTCATGTCCGATAGTGAACGGGTCAAATGATCCCGGGAAAACAGCTATTCTCTTCATCAGAATGATATTTTTTTTGCATTGCTTACTTTCTGTTTAAGCAGGGCCAGGTCGAGAACATCCATTATTGTTTCAACATATTGGAATTTCAATCCTTTTATATATTTCTCGTTTATATCCTCAACGTTTTTTCTGTTCTCTTCCGAGAGGATTATCTCCCTGATATTTGCTCTTTTTGCAGCAAGTATTTTTTCCTTTATACCTCCCACAGGCAATACTTTTCCCCGGAGGGTTATTTCACCCGTCATTGCAACGTATTTCTTAACCTTTCTCTGAGTGAAAGCTGAAGCTATCGAGGTTGCCATTGTTATTCCAGCCGAAGGCCCATCCTTTGGTATTGCTCCTTCGGGAACATGAATATGTACGTTCCATTTCTCGGAAAAATTGTCAGGAAGGTTCAGCAGTCCGGTATTTGCTTTCAGGTATTCGAGGGCAAGTATCGCTGATTCTTTCATTACTTCTCCAAGATTCCCGGTAAGTGTAAGCTTACCGGACCCTTTGCTGATACTTGTTTCCACAAAAAGGATCTCTCCTCCGGCTGCAGTCCAGGCCAGACCTGTAACAACACCTGCCTGGTCGTTACCTGAATAAATATCTTTGTTATATTTGGGAGGGCCAAGGATTTCACCCAGTGCTTTTTCAGTGAGATCATGCCTGTACCTGACTCCTGCCGCAATGTTTTTTGCGGTAACCCTTACAATCTTGGCAATACGTTTGTCAAGTTCCCTTACCCCCGATTCGCGTGTATAGTTTTCGATAAGCTTTTCCACCACATTGTCACTTATTCTGAGCTGATCTGCCCTGACACCGTGATTTTCGAGCTGTTTGGGCAGAAGGTGCTGCCTGGCTATCTCAAGTTTCTCCTCAACAAGATAACCGGTTATTTCAATAGTCTCCATCCTGTCGCGGAGGGCCGGGCTTATTGTTGTAAGTGTATTTGATGTGGCAATAAAAAGAACCCTCGACAGATCGTATTCCATTTCGATAAAATTATCGAAAAATGAACTGTTCTGTTCCGGATCGAGTACTTCCAGCAGAGCCGAAGAAGGATCACCTCTGAAATCCTGTCCGACTTTATCTATTTCGTCGAGTATAAATACAGGATTCGATGAACCAGCACGTTTTATGTTCTGGATTATTCTTCCGGGCATTGCCCCAATGTAAGTTTTGCGGTGACCTCTTATTTCCGCTTCATCATGAAGTCCTCCGAGTGACATTCTGACATATTTTCTTCCGAGGGCTCTGGCAACAGATCGTCCGAGAGATGTTTTTCCCACACCGGGAGGTCCGTAAAGACAGATGATGGGCGATTTAAGGTCACCTTTCAGCTTGAGTACAGCCAGATGTTCAAGGATCCTTTCCTTAACGTCATCAAGTCCGAAATGATCATCATCAAGAACCTGCCTTGCATTGTTGAGATCGAGATTATCCTGGGTATATTCACCCCAGGGAAGATCCAGCAGTGTCTGAATATAATTCACCTGTACCGAATATTCGGCTGCTGCAGGATTCAGCCTGTGCAGCTTGTCGAGTTCCTTGTCAAATATCTTCCTGACATCGGCAGTCCATTTTTTCGTTTCGGCTTTCTTCGTGTATTCTTCTATTTCCTTTTCCACGGGATTACCACCCAGCTCATTCTGGATTGTCTTCATCTGCTGATGAAGCAGAAATTCCCTTTGCTGCTGATCGAGATCACTTTTTACTTTTGACTGTAATTCATTTTTCAGCTCAAGTATCTGGATTTCCTGTACGAGGAATTCCAGCAGCATGAAACCACGGTCACGTATATTATTTATTTCCAGTAGTTTCTGTTTATCCTGAACCTTGATGTCGGTGTTTGAACAGATAAAGTTGATAAGGTATGTATTGTTCTCGATGTTTTTTATTGCGAATGTAGCTTCCGGACTTATATTCGGATTGATCTTTATTATCTTCAGTGACAGATCCTTGAGTGATCCGACTATTGCATCAAAATCTTTGCTCAGCTTTTCGGGTTTCTTTTCAGGTATTGATTTAACCCTGGCAATGAAATAAGGATTATCCGAAACAAGTTCGCTAAGGATCATTCTTTTCCTGCCCTGTATTATGGCAGTGGTCGAACCGTCAGGCATTTCAAGAAGCTTTACTATCTGCCCTATTGTTCCCACCTGGTGAAGATCTTCAAATCCCGGATTTTCCATATCCGGATCTTTTTGTGCAACGGTTCCGACAATCTTATCCGTACGGTAAACATCCTTTATCAGCTGTATGGAACGTGGCCTGCCTATTGATATCGGCAATACAACCCCGGGAAAGAGTACAGTGTTCCTTAATGATAATATCGGGATGGTTTCGGGGACTTCAACATCTTCAAGGTCCCTGTCATCGCCATCTGATATTATAGGAATAATATCTCCCTCGCCGTCAAGCATATCCGGGAGAAACAGGTCATTTATACTGGGTCGGAATTTTTTCTCCATTAGTTATGTTTATCAGTTCCTGCTTCCGGAAGTGTCAAATTTACTGATTATTTTATCAAAAAAGCCGTTTCAGTACTACGCAATCATTATGCCAAATGTTTCAAGGGAAATAATTTATTTATTATCAGGTCGCCATAGCAACCTTCATTTCTGACAGTATTCCGGTACTTTATTCCGGAATTTTCAGACATTTCTTAACAAAGTATCAGTCCGGGAAAAGACCCTGAAACGAAAAAAAAGGGCCCTTGTTCAGAGCCCCTTGAATTATCATGGATTTAAGATTACTTCTCTTTTTTCTTATTAACATGATCTTTATAACGGTTCATGAACTTATCAACCCTTCCTGCCGTATCAACAAGCTTCATCTTGCCTGTATAGAAAGGATGCGATGTATTTGATATCTCCAGCTTGATCAGAGGATATTCTTTCCCATCTTCCCACTTGATTGTTTCTTTTGAAGGTGCAGTCGATTTGCTTAAAAAAGCAGATCCGTTCGACATATCCTGAAATACCACAAACCTGTAATTCTCCGGATGTATTCCCTGTTTCATTTTTTATTCTGTTTATTCCTTGTAAATAAAATTCTCTCCGTTTAGGGAGTGCAAAATTAATCAGTTATTTTCAAATTACAAAATGAATTTTCTCAAAACCAATATAAACTAAGAATTCAACAGATATGATGGCTCAACCCTCATCCCTTACTCCTCATGTCTTACTCCTCATGTCTTACTCCTCATGTCTTACGCCTCATGTCTTACGCCTCATGCCTTACGCCTCATGCCTTTCGCCTCAACCTCACGCCTCTTACCGCACGCCGGACGCCGCATGCCGCACACCGGACGCCGCACGCCGCGCGCCGGACTCCGCCTCAACCTCAGGCCTTTCTATTGTATATCGATTATCCTCCGGTCAACAAGCAGGAACACTATTCCGGCCAGAAATGAATATATAAGAAACACTTTCACTGGAATATATTCATTCGGTTTGATCTTCATTTTGACCCACAAATATGTGATAAGATAAATCTTTGACACACAATATACAATAAATGTTGCCAGGGCTACGCCAACGATGCCGTATCCCCATTTTATCATGAGCAGGCTCAGGGGGATATTCAGAGCGAGTTCAATTACGGCTGCGATCATAGTGACCCGGGTTTTTTTTCTGCCGATAACTATTGTCTGGGGAAAAACGAACCTGGGTATAATAAGTAAAGTATAAACAAGAAAGACTCCAGCGCTTTTATGGAACTCGGGTGCAAACAAACGGGGATAAAACCATCGTGTAAAGAACATGATCACCATTGTAATCGGGAACAGGAGATGCATCAGCCGTTTAGATTTGAGTTTCAGCTTGGCAAGCGATTCTTTCATTTTTGCTCTTGTGGCAAATTCGGGCAGCATTGCATTGCTCAGTCCGTTTGCGAGAAGGAGCACAAGGGGGAATTCCTTTGCCCCGTAACGGAACCAGGCAAAGAGTGCAGGATCCCGATAGACAGACGAGATTATCACACCGTCGACGTACTGTGCCGAACCGCTTATCAGTGAAGTTATTATCAGTGGTGATCCCAGGTAAAGATGCTCTTTCATGAATTTCCAGGAGATCTCCGGTCTGGAATAACGCCTGAGCAGAATGATCAGCCATATCCACCGTACAAGTGTTATTGCAAGCAAGCCGTAAACTGACCATATTATGTCTTTTCCCATAAGGATGGGAACGATAACGAAGATCAGCTGGGCTGAGAAGGTATAAAATCCGTACTGAATTATCCTGTATGACCTGTTATTCAGCAGGTAAATATATTCGATGAGACATACCGGGCTGCTTAACAGGATATATAACAATAAAAGATTGATAAACGGAACGTTACCTGAGAGATGAAACACCGAAATACTGCCTTTTACCGAATGTCCCAGGATAAAAGTAAGGAAGCTGAAAAATGTAATAAGAAGAAATGCATTGAATATTTCCGGGGATTTCCCGCCAGCTGTTTCTCCCATTTTTCTGTATGTCCTGTTTCTGTGATACAGTGGCAGAAGTGACTGTATAATTCCCGTGACCCAGAAAAAGCTCAGCATACCGGCAATGAAAAGGAACATTTCCCATTTGCCGATCTCGGCACTGGAAAGGTGACTTTTTGTAAATACAATACTTATGATAAGGAAGACCGTGAATCTCGACAGCTGGTAGATCTGAAGACCTGAGATATTATCGACGAATTTTGTGAGTTTCAGCTTCATCTTTATGTTATACAGGACCTTCCTTTTTAATAAACATTATGAAAATGAACCGTTTCCACAGGTTCATTATAAAAAAACCGCACAAATATAGTAATTGAAGGGCAGCGTAAGAAATTAAAATTAAAATTTTGCCAATAAAAATATTGCAGCTATTTTTGCAGTCCGGAAACGGTGGATGTAGCTCAGTTGGTTAGAGTACCGGATTGTGGTTCCGAGGGTCGTGGGTTCGAATCCCATCTTCCACCCCAAAAATAATAAGGCTGACGCGAAGCGACAGCCTTATTTTTTTAATAGTGACAAAAGCTTGCTTTTGGAAGCGATTAAAAAAATAAGGCTTTCCCGGCACAAGCCGGGAAAGCCTTTTTATTTTTGACGGTTCCCTCCCCGGAATCACCGATTGAGTTTCGCGCGGAGCGGAACTCAATCGGTAATCCCAGTTTCTTAATTAATTATCTTTTCGAGCAGCTTCTCCCCTTTCCTTTTTTCCTGTTCTGAACTTTTTATACCTGAGATATGCCGTAACCGAAACAGTTACAAGGATAATTACTGTAACATATACAAACACCGGTACGGGAACAGGATCTCCACCTGCATAGGAATGAAGTCCCGACAGATAATAATTTACTCCGAAATAGGTCATAAGAACCGATGAAAACGCAAAAAGCGACAGGAGGTTGAATGAGTATATATCCTTCATTCCGGGTATCATACGGGAATGAGTCACCAGAGTATAAGCTATTATCGTTATTAGCGACCATGTCTCCTTGGGATCCCAGCCCCAGTATCTTCCCCACGATTCATTTGCCCATATTGCACCCAGAAATGTTCCGACAGTAAGGAAATAAAGACCAAGGGTAAGGGTTTTATAATTGATAACTGTCAGTTCATCGACCGTGGAAGAGATCCTTTCCCTGTTTCCTGATCCCGCAAATATCATGAGCACCATGGAAAGCAGGCCCAGGAGCGCTCCAAGCCCCAGGAATCCGTAGCTTCCGGTAATGACAGACACATGAAGCGTAAGCCAGTATGATTTCAGGACAGGAACAAGATTGGTGATCTCAGGATCCATAAAGCTCATATGTGCTACCAGAAGAGTCAGTCCGGCCAGTACCGCTGTCGAAGAGAGTGCAAAATCAGATCTTCGGCTGAAGATCAGTCCGGCAAGAAGCGTTATCCATGAGATGAATATCATTGATTCATATCCGTTGCTCAGCGGTGCATGTCCGCCAATATACCATCTCAGTCCTATGCCGAAAGTATGGAATATAAAACCTGCAAGAAGGTGATAACCAAGGATCCTCATCAGTACAGATTTACCGTTCCGGTTCCTGACTACCCTGAAAATAAGAATAATGATCATTAACAATCCGATTGACAGGTAAATCGGATACAGTCTTTCAAAAATTGCCATCCGGTAATAAAGTATTTCCGCTTTTGTCCGGTTTCCTGTTGGTAATTCATATTCAGTATAACGGCTCTGATAAGCATTGACTGACTGTGCGACCTGACCGGCTTTCTGACTGTTATTTTGCTGGACCGCCTGTGCCAGAGCAGGTATTATGTTCTGAAGATATGTTGAGTCTTCACCATTCAGGGCTGTTTTCAGTGCTTCATTTGGCGGCCCCCAGTTATGTGTACTGTCCTTAAGCGGAAATATCCTGAGGAAATCACCCCTGTATATCATAAAAATTATATTCACCCTCTCATCAACCTTCATGATCTCCTTGTCCATCTTATTCCTGTTTCCGGGTGATTTTGCATATGCAGCATTCACATCACCTGAGAGCTTGTATGATCCTTCACCGCTAAGGTCAACCAGATCGGAGAATGAAGCATAACGGCCGCTAATACCTGTTTTCTTACGTAAACCTGTATTATTTACCTTTATTACCGGGATATCCTTCCAGTGATCGAAATCCAGAAGGAACCCCAGGAAAAACTGCATTGAAGAATAATCCCTGAATTTATTTTCACCGGTAACCTTCCTCACTATATCATTGCTTAATGTATAAAGAGGCTTTGTCCTTCCTTTCTGATCCTGAATGAGTATCTTACCGATCTCAGCGGATGCATCTTTTCCCGGAATGAAATGCTGTGCCGAAACGGATTCCAGCCCTGACATCATGAAAATAAACAGAACAAGGGCAATCGTTTTTCTCAATGCAGAATCCCATATTCCGGCCCTGACTGTACGGAACAATGACTTTCTGCTCAAAAGAGAAAGCAATATGAAAAGGAAGAGAAGTGCATACCCGGTATAGGTCACGAGCATCCCGGCCCTGTCATGATTCACCGACAATACTGTCCCCATTTCATCGGGATCATAAGAAGACTGATAAAACCTGTAACCTTTATATTTCAGGACATTGTTCATGAAGATAACAAAAGGCATTTTAACATTCTCTGCATCATCGATAAGCAGGACATCACTCTTGTAGCCCGATGGACTATCAGATCCGGGATATCGTTCCAGGATAAAATCGTTAAGCCGCAGGCTGAAGGGAAGCTTTGTCACCTTTGAACCATATCTGATCTCAAAAGTAAGATTGTCCATTTTGCAGGTTCCCGAAACCAGAGATTCATCCTCTCCCCCTGAAAGCATGATCATTTCAGGCTTACCTCCCCCGAAAAGATGGAAAACAACAGTTTCAGACATCATCCCTGCATAAACGAGCTCATACTCCCTTCCGCTTACTTCAATTTTCTCCCGGAAATCAGAAGCAGATGACGGAGTAAGCGTATAATCAATTGAATTATCTGCCATTTTCACACCTGAGGTATCACTTACCGTATATGCTATATATTTTTCATCTGAAAAGCAGGAATCGGTGGTCTGACCTTCACGGATATGTATGATCCCTTCCCAGCCGAAATAACGTGTAATACCTGCACCTGCAATCATCAGAACAAATGCAAGATGAAAAAGAGCAACGGGAAGCCTGCTTCTTCTGAACAGTTTGTTTATGATGAGCTGTCCTATAAGGTTAATACTAAGAAGAAGCAGGATCAGCTCAAACCATTTTGTTCCGTAAACCATTCCGTACGCAGCTCCGGAACCATAGTCATTCTCAATGAAAGTGGCGGCTGCCATGGCAAATGCGAAAATGATAAACAACGATCCCATGAAAACGGGAGAAAATAAAAACCTGATGAACTTCATTATTATATATATTATGCTTTTACATTATTATTCAACCTCTTTCAGAAATAAGCAACAACTTTTTCTTATCAACTATCTTAACACGGCTAAGCTCTGAGGTGATCACCCCCGTTTCTTCAAATTCTCCCAGTATCCTCACAACACTTTCGCGTGCCATATTTGTCATATCTCCAAGTTCCTGACGGGAAAGGATCATCTCAAACTCATCCGCCATAAAAACCTCATCTGCAAAATAAAGGAGAGTCTCGGCAAGCCTTCCCGGCATTTTTTTATGAGTAAGACTGATCATTCTGACATAAGATCTGAAAGCATTTGAACATATGTCCTCGATCATTCCTTCAGCAAAATCTCCATTAACTTTTACAAGGTGACGGATCACCTCAATACTGATAAAACAGGCTTTAACTTCAGTCAATGCCGTAATTGAAAAATTATTCCTTGAGTTGACATATGAACCCTGTCCTGTCATCAGTTTCCCGGGTTTATCAATGCTTATTATGAAATTTTTCCCGCCGCTGCACTCCATATATGTCTTGGTCATTCCTGACGACAGGAACAAGGCATTGGATGCAGGTGATCCCTGTTTGATAAGGATCTCTCCACGTCTGTAAACAGCTTCAAACCTGTTTTGACTGACATAATCCATCTCTCCGGGAGTTAGTGTCCTGAAGTTTTTCCAGTCGTTAAGACTTTCGTTACAATTTTGTATGAGGTCATTTTCAGACATATTCATAATAAATATGGATTTCAGAATATTTTATTATCTGCATCCGGTTTAACAATTCAGCAAATATCAAAATATTTATTGATATTAATCACCATAAGAACTAAAATCAATCAATGATTTCTATTGCAAATAGCATAAGCGCTGGCAGGAAGTTCACAGACGGTTTTTGTAGCTTGCATGCGGGATAAAACTAACTAAGAAAAAAACCATGATTAAAAGACATCGTATTTTATCGTTAATAGCCATTCCGGTATTGATTCTGGTCTCATGTGAGGGGCCGGCGGGGCCTTCGGGTGCTGATGGTACTGACGGAATTGACGGAAAAGATGCCAATGAGACCTGCAAACTATGCCATAATAATAGTGTGGTACTTGCAAAAGCATTTGAATACGAATATGCACAACATTTTAAAGGGGAAGCTTTTGAGGAGGGGACCAGGAATAACTGTGCTCCATGTCATTCTCATCAGGGTTTTCTGGATGTGATCCAGAAGAACACCCCTGCTACGATTACTGTAAATCCTTCCGATCCGACAAAATTTATAAATAATTATGTCGCAAGTGCTTCTGCGCTTTCATTTCCGGGACCAATAAACTGTTTTACCTGTCACAGTTCCCTGCATAAGGAATACAAGTCCACAGAATTTCTTCCGCTTTCAACCACCGCAGCTGTTCCTATGACAATGTGGGGTGGTTCAAAAACAATAAATTTCACGAGGAATTCTGCCAATCTCTGTGCAAAATGTCATCAGCCGAGGCCAATAACAGCTTCTTCCGGAGCTCTTATTGACTATGGAAAACTGGTTTCCGAGCCGAATGCCGTATATAATATGTCATCGGTCAGTTACAGGACAGGTGTTCACTATGGCACGCATGCAGCCATGGCATCGGGTACGGGTGGGATCGAATTCGGGAGCGGATACACCAATTCAGAACATGTAACAAAAGCATCCTGTACATCATGTCATATGGCAGCGCCGTCAGGTCTTGCAGGTGGACACTCATTCAATTCGGCAGGCAATTATGCCGGATGTAACACAACAAACTGTCATTCCGGAATGAGTGCATCAAGCTCATCCCTTACTGATGCAAAGAGTTATGTAAGTACAAAGCTTGAAGAGCTTGCAGAAAAGATCAATGCGATCGGAGGGGATCATGATATACTCCAGAAAGATCCTTCAGACGGACATTACCACGGATATTTCGATATCTATGATGCATCGGCAAATCCGGATGGTTACTGGAAAAATCCCGCTAACGGGACTCCTGCTTTCCCTGCACTTACAAATGCACAGTTCGGAGCGATTCTCAATTATCAGCTGGTATACCGGGACGCCAGCATGGGTGTACACAATTATCCATATATAAAGAAATTGCTGGATAATACGATCGCTGCATTCTGAGCTTACCTGATCGTCAATATATATAAGAAAATGACGAAGGGGTGTTGTCCGCAACACCCCTCAATTTTTATATGGTATCAGATTATGTTACCGCTTATTTTTTGAATGTCCTCATATAGTTGACAATATTCCACATATCTTCATCGGACAATTTTCCTTCATATTTGGGCATTTCACCTCTTCCGAATTTGGTTTTATAAAAATGTTCCCCGTCGGTTTGATTCTGGTAATAATCACCCGAGAAATCTCCTGCGTAATCTTTCAGGGACCTGGCTTTTACTCCGTCTCCGAGGCCTGTTTTGCCATGACATGAACCGCAATACTTAGTATAAAGTACCATTCCTGCCTTGTTACTTGCCTCTCCCTTTGCAACAGGATTTTTCATGTTCTTGTATTCATCAGGCACGGGCCAGGGCTTTACCTGCTTGTCCTGGGCATTCAGATTCATTGAAATGAGAGCTAAACTCATCATAAAAACTGCAGCTGCTGTAAAAATAGTTCTGTTTTTCTTCATGGTATAAATTTAATTTTCCGTTATTATTACAAATATCATGCAAATTTATTCAGCTCACATCAGCTGATTGAAATTCAGATCGGAAGAGCACACGTCTGAACTCCAGTCACCGCTCATTATCTC
>CAYQZL010000018.1:0-39781 GCA_964421975.1 uncultured Rikenellaceae bacterium | reverse complement strand
AAGTACCATATGGAGCGGTGCTTACTCCGGAAGAAGCTGAAGGATGGAACCTTTTCCCTGCCATAGTCAAACCTTCACGTGAACACTGCAGTCTTACAATAACCGAAAAATCTGTTGTCTACGACATACCCTCACTCAAGGAACAGATCCGGATAGTAAACACCCGCCTGAACCAGCCTGCAATGGTTGAAGATTTTATTGACGGCCGCGAATTGCATGTATCGGTTTGGAATAATGACATACCCGAAGTATTGCCTCCGGCAGAAATGGATTTTTCTGCATTTCGTGAAGCAAGGGAAAGACTATGTACCTATGATTCCAAATTCCTTCCCGGCTCGGTACATTACGAAAAAATAGAAACCGTAATACCGGCTCCGCTGAATGAAAAACAGCTTAAAAAGCTTGAGAAAATTGTCATTTCAGCATGGAAAGGATTCGGATGCATGGACTATGCACGCTTTGATTTCCGGCTTCGCGATGATAAATTCTACCTTCTTGATATAAATCCCAACAACGACATCAGTTTGGATACAAGCTTTTCACTGGCGGCTGAAAGAAAGAATTATTCATACAGCCAGATGGTAAAACGTATTGTAATGATGGCGGCTGAAAGACATCCTGAACTCGCAGAAGAGGTTCAGGAACAGGTTTATATTAACGGCAGTTCAATGTCACGGTCAAGGTGATCTGCAGCAAAAATCCTTCAGAAATATTATTTTTTTGGCGTATCGTTCAGTTTGCTGTGCTTTATCCCGTAAAAAAAGTAAATTGAAAGACCCAGCAGTGTCCATATCCCAAGACGGAACCAGGTAGATCCCGGCAATGATGTCATAAGGTAAACACATCCCAGTGCACCTGCAGATGCCACGAAATAAACAAAAGGTGTTTTGAAGGGACGATGCATATCCGGTCGTTTTATCCTGAGAAGAATAATACTTATACAAACCATTGCAAATGCAAGCAGTGTTCCTATTGAAACAAGTTCCCCGATAAGATCGATCGGAAAAAGACCTGAAATAGTTGCAACTATCGAACCAACAATGATTGTTGTGATATGCGGTGTCCTGTATTTTTTGTGAACCTTCCCGATGACCGGCGGTAAAAGTCCGTCAATAGACATTGTATACAGTATCCTTGGCATTCCGGTAAGGAGTACAAGTATTACAGAGCTCATTCCTGCTATTGCACCAATTTTTATAATAGGTCTTAACCAGAAAAGAGTTTTTCCTGCAGAGTCAATCCCGACAGCAATCGGATCAGGAACATTCAGAAGCTTATAATTGACCATTCCTGTAAGAACGAGAGAAACGGAAATATATAATATTGTCACTATCACAAGTGAACCAAGTATACCGACGGGCATATCGCGCTGAGGATTCTTTGATTCCTGTGCAACAGTTGAAACTGCATCAAATCCAACAAATGCAAGGAAAATTATCCCTGCTGCCCTGAAAATACCGCTCCATCCAAAGTGCCCGGGCTCTCCTGTATTTTCCGGAATGAACGGAACATAATTTTCAGGGTTGATGAATGAAATACCAAATCCGATAAAAAGAAGTATAACAGCGATCTTTATAACCACAATAATATTGTTGAACCTTACCGATTCCTTTATTCCGAAAACGAGTACGGTAGTGATAAGGGCAACAATGAATACAGAAGGGAAATTTAGTATTGCTCCCGTAGCAATCCATTCACCCTTAAAAGTAAAGGGAGCGCTGCTGAGTTCGGGTGGTATCACAATACCGAAATCTTTAAGGAAACTGACTACATATCCCGACCAGCCTACAGCGACCAGAGATGCTCCGAAGATATATTCGAGCACCAGGTTCCATCCGATAAACCATGCAAGCAATTCCCCGACAGTCGTATAAGCATAGGAATAGGCACTTCCGGATATCGGTATCATTGATGCAAATTCCGTATAGCATAGCGCAACAAACATGCACACAAGAGCCGATATGACAAAGGAAATGCTAAGCGCTGGTCCGGCATACTGAGCTGCTGCCGTTCCTGTTATCACAAATATGCCTGTACCGACAATACATCCTATTCCTATAAATATAAGATTGGTGGCCGATAATGCACGTTTGAGGCCATGCTCAGAATCCGATGCAGCCTGCATCATCTGCTGAAAGGATTTCGTTCTGAAAAGATTGTTTGCCATAAACTGGTATTAGTATTTTCTCCTGCCGGATCCTTCTGCCGGGCTTTATTCAGCCAGATCAGCCATTATTCCTGCCGGGAAGCTTATCCCTGCATATCCGGATCAAAAACCGGGGACTAAAATAATCGAAATAATCAATTTTGATAAAAAAATTTAAACTCCCGGGAATATAAATTAAATCAAAACTAAGCTGTAAAATGTCTGAGATATGATTCCCGCAATGCTTTATACGTTCCTCATTATTCCATCTTCCATTATAATGATCCTGTCAGCAAGTGTTTCCGGTACTATACCATGAGTGGTCATAATTATTGTAACCTTTTGTTCATTTTTCAGGAAGCGAAAATGTTCAAATATCTCGCCGGCAGTTATACTGTCTACAGATCCTGTAGGTTCATCTGCAAGAATGATGGAAGGTTGTTTGACCAGGGTCCTTATAATAGCTACCTTTTGCTGTTGTCCCACACTGAGCTCCCCGGGCATTGAATATAATTTATCTGACATGCCAAACTGCTCAAAACAGGGTAATATGATCCTTTTCATTTCATTATCGGTCAGCCCTGCAGGTGCGAGGGCAATCTCAACATTCTCATACAGGTCATATGTGGGAAGAAGATTGAAGCTCTGGAATATTATACCTGTCTTGCTTGCCAGAATAGCGCTTAATGACCTGTTATCAAGTTCATTTATTATATCATTCCCTATCCTCACACTCCCGGATGTTGGCCGTATCAGCCCCCCGATAAGATGTAAAAGAGTCGATTTGCCGGCACCGGAACGTCCCTTGATAAGAACAAAACTGTTTTCCTCAATACCCAGACTGATATCCTTTACCGCATCAATTACCTGATTTCTGCCTTTATATTGTTTTGTCAACGATTTACACTCAATGAAAGGATCGTTCATTATCTTGTTTTTAGTTGTTCTACTGATAATTCTTTATTATTTCTCCCGCTGAAGTGCGGACTATTTTTATCACCGGGAAAATTGCAGCGATAAAAGCTCCAGCCACTGATAAAGCATAAAGCAGTGGTATGACTGAAAATGCAGGAGAGAGATCAATATTTCCCGAAAGAGGTAACTGAAGGTTATTGATCAATGCTATCAGTCCGATACCTGCAACTATTCCCAGTGTAACACCGGTGACTGCCTGGATGAATGAAGCCAGAAAAATGTGAATACCCAGATCCAGATCAGACCATCCAAGCGATTTCATAATACCGATCTCCCTGAATCGCTCAATAAGTGAAGTTAATTGTGTTTTTCCCGAAAAGATAACAAGGAAAATAATTATAAGGATGGTCAGACCGGCTGAAGTCCTGTCAATGATTGACATCACCCTGTATGCAGGCTGATAACAATTATAACTTGAAACCGAAAATTTATACATCATGTTCTTCAGGTCTGCAATGACATTATCCTGCTGACGGGAATCATCCACCTCAACCAGGATTATGTTCATATCAAAACCGGGAGCAACACATTTCAGCTTATCCCTGAGGGATTCACGGACAAGGTTTATCGGTGCATAAAAATCAGCCTTGACAGGTCTGATACCGGGATTTACAATTCCGGCCAGGATCATTTTGCTGCCGAATATATCCAGGGTATCACCGGGAGATAGATTGTGGGCTTTTGCAAATGACTCGAATGCGACCACCTCTCCGGGCTTTTGAGAAAAATATTTTCCCTCCGTTACATTTTTAGGGGCACAGACATTGGTTCCTGTTGACAGGCTTGCCGTATCAATGCCAGCTATTGAGATTTCCGATCCGAACTTGCTGTCATACATTTTGTAAAGAAGACAGGGAGCTGCATCTTTTACACCAGTGGTGTTCTTTACAGTTTTAAGAAGATCGTTGTCAAGCATCATTGTATGCACACCCTCTGCAAATACCGTCCCGCCGGCATCGCTGCCTGTACAGATACTTTGCGAAACCGGAATGTAAACGATCAGATGCGTTCCGGTATTCTGAAGTATCCCCATCGAACCCGCTTTATTGGATTCCGTTAATGATAATATGATAAAAATAAAAATCGCGGCAACCGCATATCCGGCAATGCTGAATATGGTCCTCCATTTATGCCTCCTTAACTCCCTGAGAATATATTTCATACTTTATGCTTTATTTACTTCATCCGGCACCTTAACCCCCATAGACGTTAACCTAAGGAATAATTTAATAAATTTAAATACCCAAAACACCTTGACGGCTATGCCCTAAACCCCTGCAGCTGGTAACCATTTTGTTAATAATAACCGGAATTTTATCCGGAATGATGTTATAAATTTAATCAAATCGGATTAATCTGATTAATTCATAAAGATTCAGTAATACTTTATTATTTTGTGGCTTTAGAGGTTAAATTTTTTAACCACGAGAGCACTAAGGATACAATAAGAATTTGAATAATTAAAATAAACATACCTGATCATGATAAGCTTCGGCCCTGTACCATCGAGAAGACTGGGAAAAAGTCTTGGGATCAATAATATAATTGCTCCAAAAACATGTTCATATGCTTGTATTTATTGCCAGGTGGGCCGTACAACCAGAAAAACCATAAAAAGAGATGTTTTTTTGAACCGGAAGTGATTTACAGGAATGTTGAAGAACATATCAGGCTTTTAAAACCTGACAATTATCCCGATTACCTGACAATTGTTTCAAACGGAGAACCGACACTTGATATAAATCTCGGTAAAACAATAAAGCTCCTTAAAAGAACAGGAATCCCGGTTGCTGTTATTACAAACGCCTCGCTGATTATTTATGACTCAGTAAAGGAAGATCTTTATCAGGCAGACTGGGTTTCAGTGAAATCTGATGCTTCAGACAATGATGTCTGGCAGACAATTAACCGTCCTGACAGCCAGCTGGATTTTGATACTCATTTAAAGAATATTTTCCTTTTTGCGGCTGAATATAAAGGTGATCTGCATACAGAAACAATGATCATTGACGGATTGAATGACAGTACTGATCATCTTGAAAAGGTAGCAGATATAGTGAAAAAGATACAGCCCCTTAAAGCTTACCTTTCAGTACCCATAAGACCTCCATCGGAAAAAAAGGTATTAGCTCCTGATCCGGAAAAGCTGAATATTGCATGGCAGATATTTGACAGCAGAAAAATACAGACTGAATTACTCACGGGATTTGAGGGTACGGAAACAGGATCGACAGGTAATATTTATGAAGATATATTGAATATTACCGCGGTACATCCGCTCAGGGAAGATACCTTAATGAAACTCCTTGAAAAAGATAATGCTGATTTCAGTATTGTTGAATCATTAATCAAACAGAAATTGATAAAATCGTCCGTATATAAAGGAAAGAAGTTTTATCTCAGAGAATATCATATAACCCGGAATAAAGTCCGGGGCAGATGAACCAACTCTTTGTGTGAATCATTTAAAGCTTTGGATTTTAACGGTTTTAGCTAACTGACAGAAAGAAAATAATACCAGGAGGAAGAAATAATAATTCAATACTTTTTACCCGCTCTGAGTATCATGTATTTTTATCTCGGAAAGCTTCAGATCTTTTATCAGGTCGTTCATTTCGCGCCTGGCTGCATCAAATGAAACATATTTATTTATTATGACCTTCTTCAAACCGTCCTTACTAATAAGTGCCAGTCTGATATCCTGCTTCTTTATAGTCAATGGAACATTACCCCTGCTGTAGGTTGTAGACCTGCGTTTTGAACTGTAAATGCTGAACCTGCCGAAATAATCAACACTATACCAACTGCCTGATTTGAAGATCCCGAACAGACATGTGTAAGCTTTCAGTCTGCGCCGGTCAAAATCAATTAATGTCCCTTCATAGGTCAGTGCCATAAATAACCCGGCAACAATAAGCAACAGCCCGGTAAGGTTGAACAAAGTGGTAATTACTCCAAAAAAGATCAGTGAATATCCGGCATATATAACGGTCTCTCCGAATAATTTACCAATCCTGTAATCTTCTTTCATTCCTGACTGGATTTGTTAAATAACTACATCTGAATCTCTTCGTGGTACCTGTTGAAAGAATTTACTGCAATAAAGTTAATATTTCAATCCGGTATACCGGTTAATATCGCGATTAATAATATTATTTTTACCGGACTTTATCCGCTGAATGGCAAATATAATAATAGGTATCCATGGTCTGGGCAACAAACCACCTGAAAAATTACTTGAGAAATGGTGGAAACTTGCAATGACCGAAGGTCTGAGAAACTCAGGCCATAAAACTGCCATTGCAAATTTCCGGTTGGCATACTGGGCTGATATCATCTATGATAAAAGCCAGGATCCTGATGAAAAAGATACGGAGAGTCCCTGGTTCATGGATGAAAAATATACCAAAGCTCCTGAAAATTTCCCTGTTGAAGATTACAGTACAAGGAAAAAAGTCATTGATTTTCTGGGCAGGCAGATGAACCGGATATTCCTTAATGATGATCTGACACTTAATTATTCATTCATCTCGGATACAATAATAAACCGGTATTTTAAAGATCTTGAGGTATATTATTCCGGGAATGTAAGTATGAAGAATAATGAGTCATATAAAGCCGGTGATCTGATAAGGGAAAGGCTTTATTACCTTCTGAAAAAGCATAAGAATGATGAAATAATGCTTATCGGCCATTCGATGGGATCAATCATTGCATTTGATGTGCTCACATTTATGGCATCTGACATCCGGATCAATACCTTAATAACCATGGGTTCTCCTCTGGGATTACCTGCTGTGATAAGCAAAATAGCAGGAGAAAGGAAACTGAGAGGAATAAGCAGTAATCATGTTACCACACCACCTGATGTAACCAGGAACTGGTACAACTTTTCGGATATACTCGACAAAGTGGCTTTCAATTATAAATTATCAGATTACTATTCAGAAAATGGACATGGCGTTAAGCCTGTCGATCTGCTGGTCGTTAATAATTATGTAATTGACGGGGTCCGGAATCCCCATAAGTCATTCGGATATCTTCGTACTCCCGAATTCACGGAGATTTTAAATGAATTCATCATGTCAGAAAAATTGACTATCATCCGGAAAGTGACCCGCAGATTAAATAAGATAACAGACAATCTGAAATCAATTATCACACCATCTAAGACTAAAGAATAATGAACAGCTATTCTGTATTCCTTTCCTTGGTAGCCGCTATCGGAGGATTTCTTTTCGGATATGATACAGCAGTTATATCAGGCACAATTTCACAGGTAGCCTTACAGTTTGATCTGGACTCAATACAGACCGGCTGGTATGTCGGATGTGCACTCGTGGGCTCAATAATTGGTGTTTCTTTTTCAGGCATACTAAGCGATTATCTCGGACGTAAAAACACAATGTTCATTTCAGCTATCCTGTTTACAGTTTCCGCTGCCGGATGTGCCGTAACCTCTGGTTTCAACGGACTTGTAGTTTACAGAATGATCGGAGGCATGGGGATAGGTGTTGCATCAATTGTATCTCCTGTTTATATTTCCGAAATATCTGCAGCAAAACACAGGGGCAGTATGGTATCATTGTACCAGCTGGCAATTACCGTCGGATTTCTGGCAGCATATCTGATCAATTACCTGCTGCTCGATTTTTCAGATACCAGGATATTTACCATTCCTTTACTGAACAGGATATTCAATACCGAAGTATGGCGTGCAATGCTTGGAATGGAATCTCTCCCGGCATTGTTATTCATAATCATGATATTCTTTGTACCGGAAAGTCCCCGCTGGCTCATATTAAAAAACAGGATCGATAAAAGCAGAAGCATCATTTACCGTATTCATAAAGACCGCAGGAATGCAGATAATGAAATTGATACAATACGTGAATCAACAAGCAGTGAAACAAAGTCGGAATGGGCTTTGCTGCTTAAACCAGGGATCTTCAAAGCTGTAATCATCGGTGTGGCAATAGCCATGCTCGGGCAGTTCATGGGAGTAAATGCTGTTCTGTATTACGGACCAACGATCTTCGAAGAAAGCGGCCTTTCAAAGGGTGATTCATTATTCTATCAGGTAATGGTCGGCCTTGTAAATATGGGAACAACTGTCATTGCCCTTCTGATCATTGACAAAGTCGGCCGGAAAAAGCTCGTTTACTGGGGTGTTTCGGGAATGATCATTTCCCTGATACTGATAGGTCTTTATTTTCTGTCAGGGAAAGATACTGGTATATCATCATTGTTCCTTTTAACCTTTTTCCTGTTCTATATCTTCTGCTGTGCCATTTCTATCTGTGCCGTTATATTTGTTTTATTATCAGAAATGTATCCCACCAGGGTAAGGGGACTGGCAATGTCGGTTGCAGGTATTTCATTATGGATCGGGACCTATCTTATCGGTCAGCTGACACCATGGTTGCTGGAAAACCTCACACCTGCAGGAACTTTCTTCCTTTTTGCGGCTATGTGTCTGCCTTACTTATGGATCATGTGGAAAAAGGTACCCGAAACAACAGGGAAATCACTTGAAGAAATAGAGAAATTCTGGCTTGGTGCCGAAACCCATAATACGTTGCTTAACAAATAAATCTTTCACCTTGCCGTTCAGGAAAGGTAAAAAATTTATTCTGTTCTGCTCATAATAAGTTTCCCATGTTTGATTCCCTTAATGCTTATAAGTTTGTCGGCCAATTCTGTCAGGATCTTTGCCTTACCCTTAACAGCAATTATTTCCAGATACATGGTTTTGCTCAGATAATAATGTTGTGAAGATAAAATAACATTAAAATAATTTTGCCGGATATCATTTGATTTTGATCGTATATCTTTTTTCTGATGATCGTATATAAGTACAATTGCTCCGGCAACAATATTATTACACTGCCATTTTTTTTCTACAATATGTTTTTCTATGAGATATCTTAATCCCTGTGAACGATTGGCAAAATTATTATCGCTGACATAAGTATCCAGTTCTCTGAGAAGTTCTTCTTCAAGACTTACACTGAATCTCACAACACTCATCGTACAGCAGGTTTATTTAAGAGTTTTATTCCTTCTTCTTTTACAATCATGATTATCATGTTCAGGATCATTATTCAGTTGGGTTATATGATCAGAATCACATTCCTTGCATTGAGTTACGGGACTGTCTGATACAATCGTTTCATGACAGTCATCGCACCTGTACCAGTAATCATCGGTAATATAAGTTCCTCCGCGAATAATAATTGCTTTCCCTTCAACAAATGCCTTTGCAACACTTTTGCGGGCTTTATCATAGAGCCTTGTAAAGGTCGGTCGCGAAATATTCATCTTTTTTGCAGCTTCTTCCTGTGTCAGGTTCTCATAATCTGCAAGTCTCATTGCCTCATATTCTTCGAATAAGAGATCGACCGATTCAAGCTCTCTCATGGGAACACCGAAAGGTTTATATCCTTCCATGACCGGAGGCCTCTTTATATGTCTGAATCTCCTTCTGTTTGGCATGATTTATATTTCGCCCTTTACTTATTCAGGATACAAATTTAGGCGATAATCACAGAAATATTCATTTTGCCTGTGATTTTTTAAGGTTTGATGAACCTGAATATCGCATTATCAAAAGAAATATCCTTCCCGTTCAGCAGAAGTGCCGACTGAATAAGTCCCAGATGCGAATAAGCCTGCGGGAAATTACCTAGCAGTTCCCTGGTTCTGACATCTACATGCTCACTCAGTAAACCCAGATGATTTGCAGCACTGAGGGTGTTTTCAAAAAGCTCCTGAGCTTCTTTCTGGTAACCTGTTTTGTAAAGGCTGTTAACAAGCCAGAAATTACACAGGATAAATGATCCTGTGGGTTTCCCGAAATCATCTTCATTGATATATCTGAACATGAAACCATTTCTGGTAAGTAGTTCTTTCGTCTTCAGAACAGTACTGACATAACGCGGATCATCTGCTTCTATCAGCCCGAATTCCTCCATAAGAAGATTCGAGGCATCCAGATCTTTCGATCCGTAATATTGAACGAATGCACCTGTTTCTTCATCCCAGCCTTCTGATAAAATATTTTCCCTGATATTCTGTGCAATCTCTCCCCATTCATCGGCATACTGATCCTTTCCAAACATACCGGCGATCTTTACTGCTCTGTCAACAGCAACCCACGACATCAGCCTGGAATATACAAAATGTCTGTCAGGGCCCCTTATTTCCCATATACCTTTGTCGGGTTTCATCCATTGTTTTGTTACCACAGCTACCATACTTCTCACAAAGGTCCAAAGTTCTTCTGAAGTATCAAGAGTTGAAGGAAACTTCTGGAGTGACACCCAGATCGCATCGATAAGCACACCGTATATATCATTCTGCTTTTGCAGAAAAGCAGCATTTCCTTTCCGTACGGGTGGAGAGTTCATATAGCCTTTAAGATGCCCGATGATTTCTTCTTCCAGATTTTTTTCTCCCCTTATGCCATACATTATCCTGATATCTTCCTGTTTCCCCTGATTTACATTCAGAATGAAACGCTGGAATTTCCTGGCAGAATTCGTATGTCCTATCTGAAGGAATGTTTTTATTACCATTGAAGAATCCCTGATCCAGCAAAACCGGTAATCCCAGTTCCTGGTTTCACCAATAGCTTCAGGAAGTGAAGTTGTGGGTGCTGCCACGATCGCTCCTGATTTATCAAAAATCAAAAGCTTCAGTATAAGTGCACTTCTGAGAATCTCCTTCTGATACAAATTGAAGGTCGGAGTCCTGTTTGACCAGTTCATCCAGTATACTTTTGTCCGCTGATACTCGAGGTATGCCCTGTTATAACTGGCCTTTATGAGCTTCTGATTATAAGTAATACAAAAAAAACAATCTCTTTCGAGGATAAAATAATCAGCGCCAAGGATCAATTCAGGTGGCAGATCACTGTAAAGATATACCGATTCATATCTTCCTTCAGTGGTAATATGTTTTATAAAATCACTATCCGTAAATCCCTTTGTTGGTCTGGCATAATTCAGCATTGGGAAATATTCAATTCTTATAAGCGGCTTCCCCTTTTTTATCCTGAATATACGATAGATTTCCGGGGCATTATAATAATTTTGTTCATCCGTACGGTAAATAGGCATAAAATCAATGACCTCAAATGATGAATCAGAAGAAATGAATGTGGTTCTCAGAATATTGGTGTTATTAATGTATGCCTGAGTAACCGAATAGTCTCCTTTTAAAGAAAAACCGAAATATCCTCCCTGTTCATCATCCAGAAGCCTTGCAAAAACAGAAGGAGAATCAAAATCTGGCAGACAGCACCAGTCAATTGATCCGTATTTAGAGACAAGAGCACTGCTTCTGCAATTGCCTATTATTCCATAATCCTCAATTTTCATCCCTGTACGATTTATTTTTAATTTAGATGGAAATACACATTATTGATAACTGATGTTAAAATTCATGTTTCTTTCTGAGACCCGTAATGTGGATTCCCTGTGTCAGTTTAACAGCATCCTGAGAAATTTTAAAAACCGGTCCACATCCCTGATAGTGTATCTCGCTTTTGGTGAAGCCTCTCCGATTTTGAAAGTGATTGCATTACGCGGAAGGGCATCAAACATGTCCTCATCAGTTGTATCATCTCCTGCAGCTAAAATAAAATCATAATTGCTGTAATCAAAAAATCTTCTGATTGCTGTTCCTTTTGTGAACTCAGAAGGTTTGACTTCAATGATCTTATTACCGCGCATCAGATGTAATTTTTTTCTCGTACATGGATATATAAGCTTGTTTATGAGCTGTGTAGCCCTGAGATCTGCAAGCCATTTATCCGTATTCCGGTAATGCCATACAACGGAAGTCTTTTTCCTCTCTATCATAGATCCCGGAGTTGTGTCTGTGACTTCCTGCATTATTTTCATAATTTCATTCTGCCATGTCAGCTCTTTTCTGTGCAATGAAATCCATTCCCCGTTTATTCTTCTGCCTGCACCATGCTCAGCAAAAATTATAACATCAATATCACCGAATATATTTTCAAGGAAATTCATGTCGCGCCCGCTAACGATTGCCAGGTCTAAGTCGCGTAAGGAAACAAGGGATCTCAGAAGCTTTATAAGTGACTGAGAAGGAAGGGCTTCAGAAGGATCTTTATTAAAAGGGACAAGAGTCCCGTCATAATCAAGAATGATCAGTCTTTTTTCAGATTTTTTAAAAAGCTCAGCGATATCATTCAGCTGTGAAGACATGAGGGATTTCTTTTTCAGATTTCCCTGTATTATATGGATCCTTTCCAGTTCTTCAATAAAATCAAAAGACCATTTTACAATATCCTGTTTCTTAAGTATCTTTTGCATGGACCTGAGCCGTTCTTTCTGTTCATTCTCCGGCATTGTAAGTGCCTTATTCAAAGATTCTGCCAGTTGAAGTGAATTATTTGGATTCACAATGATAGCATCCCTTAGTTCTGTCGCAGCACCGGCCATTTCACTTAATATAAGCACACCCGGTTTTCCGGCTTTCGCTGTAACATATTCTTTTGCTACCAGGTTCATGCCATCCCGAAGAGGTGTCACCAGTGCAATATCGCTTTCATGATAAAATGCCGTCAGTTCATTAAATGAAAAATTCTTATAAAAATAGTGTATCGGAATCCAGCCGGGAAGTGAGTATGTTCCGTTAATATTCCCTATCATCTCGTCAACCCGGGTCTTTAGATCCTGATATCTGCCGACACTATCCCTCGACGGAACAATTATCATCAGCATAGACACCTTACCTATCCACCCGGGATAGTTCTGAAGAAGTAATCTGAATCCCTTCAGACGCTGTAATAAACCCTTACTGTAGTCGAGACGATCAACTGACAGGATTATTTTATTATCCTGATATTGTTCTCTGAATAGTCTTGCTGCTTTTTGAATATCAGGTTGTTTATGTGCATCATAAAAACTTTTGTAGTTGATGCCCATCGGGAAGGTATCAACTGACAGGGTCCGGTTATAAAAATTAAATGTATTATCATCAGATTCAATTCCTTTTATACGGTAAAGAGTACTGATGAAATGGCGCATGTAACTGAAAGTGTGAAAACCAATAAGATCGGCGCCAAGCAGACCCGAAAGAAGCTCATCCCTGTCTTCCAGCGTCCGGAAAAGCTCATATGATGGAAAAGGTATATGAAGAAAAAAACCTATCCGTACTGATGGCAGCTGGTTACGTATCATCATGGGTAACAGCATCAGATGATAATCGTGAACCCATATTATATCATTCTCCCCTGCAATCTCCTTTACCTTTTCCAGGAAAAGTAAATTAACCTTTTTATAAGCCTCCCAGTAATCAGGTTCGTGAGATACATAAACATAAAAATAATGAAAAAGCGGCCATAAAGTTGAATTGCTGTATCCTTCATAATATAACTCAATATCTCTTTCAGTCAGAAATACCGGATGAAAATTGACATCTTCCAGTTCCTTGGTTATTTTCCTGATGATATCCCCATCTGATGAATGGATACCGGGCCAGCCTATCCAGTGTCTTTCATACTCGACATTAAGTGAATCAAGCCCTGTGGCAAGCCCTCCCGCACTTTTTTCAAAAGAAATAATCCCATCCAGTACTTCAGCTTTTACCGGAAGCCTGTTGGAAACAATAATAAGTTTTGTCTTTTTTATCTTATACATGATGTCAATATACAAAAAATCACAGAATTATGAATTAATATATGATAATGCTCACCCAATCAGCTTCTTATGATCTGATGAAAATCAGGAAAACCATGATCCCTGTTAAGTATGGCAGTACCGCGAAGAAAGTTATTGAGTTCCCCGGCAGGCAGATTTTCAGCTTAAAATACCGGAATACCGGCCGATCTGCTTTATTCAGCAGGAATCAGTCTCAGGATTTTCCCGGGTGTTTCTATTGAGAGGTAAATATATCCGTCGGGACTCATTACAACATTCCTTACCCGTCCGATGCCTTCGAGCAGTTGTTCGCGGTGGAGTACCGAATTGTTCTTTACAACCACCCTTTCAAGATGTTTCAGGGGAAGTGATCCCAGCATAATGTTATATTTCCAGTTCTTATAACGGTCACCGGTAACGAAAGTCATTCCGCACGGACCTATAGATGGTATCCAGTAAAATACAGGCTGTTCCATACCTTCCTTTTCAATGTCGGGAGTAAGGATCGTTCCGTCATAATTGATACCGTAAGAAATAACCGGCCAGCCATAGTTCAGTCCGGGTCTGATCAGATTAAGTTCATCTCCTCCTCTTGGTCCGTGCTCGGAGACCCACAGTTCTCCCGTTAGCGGGTGGATGCATGTTCCCTGTGGATTCCTGTGACCATAGCTGTATATAGAAGGAATTGCTCCGGGTGTATTTACGAACGGATTATCGGACGGGACAGATCCATCATCATTTAGACGATGTATTTTCCCGTTTGAATTATCCAGCTTCTGTGGAAAATCAAAATGCCGTCCGCGGTCACCATTACCGAAAAATATATGTCCTTTACCGTCAAATGCAATTTTACAACCAAAATGATAATTCCGGTCTGTTTCCGGTGTACCTTTATATATTACCTGCTGATCATAAAGACTATTTCCCTTCAACCTGGCCCTCATTATTGCTGTATTCCCTATTGGCTTTCTGCTCTGGGTATTTAATGCCGAATAGGAAAAATATATCCAGCCGTTCTTATCATAATCAGGGTGAAGACAGATATCAAGCAATCCGCCCTGACCGATTGCCATAATTGGTGGTAATCCTTCAACGGGTGGGGACAGTTCCCCTTTTGAAAAAATATGAAGCGAGCCTGATCGTTCAGATATCAGCATATCACCGTCCGGCAGAAATGCCATTCCCCAGGGAACATTTAATCCCGTAATAACTGTATCAACTGTAAACTTCTGTACTTCTGATTCAATAACCCCTCCGGGCATTACTGCAGGTTTAAGCTTGCTTCTGTCTTCAGGTATCCCTTTTTTCACATATGCTGCCAGCTCTTCTATTTCAGCATCCGAAAAAGTCTTCTGAAATGACGGCATCCCGATAGTCTCGATCCCGAATTTTATACTGCTGAATGCAGAAGACGTTCCTTCTTCATCCATCCAGGCTTTTTCTGCAAATTTCTCAAGATTTGCACCATGACAACCGGCACAAAACTTCAGATAGTTTTCAGCAGCATCGCTCTGAATAACATTATTCCCTGATACATTCCCGGAATGACATGACTGCACAGCAAAGGTTAGTGCGGCAAGCACAAAAAAAAGTACTGCCGAAATCTGTTTTTTGGGTTTCATTTCCATCTCTTTTGGTTTTGGGTTTAGCTACAATTATCTCTTAAAGAAAAAGCTGCTGTTTTCAATAATTAATATTCGAATAAGACTTAATCTGTTTAATTCATATATGCTCGTTATTTCCTGCCTTCCTTCGTGTCCTTCGTGTGAACTTTGTGCTCTTTGTGGTTTAAAATAAAATTCACCTTAACCACAAAGAACACAAAGGATTACACAAAGGACACAAAGGCTATGAAGAATTAAAGTTAAAAGGTAAACAAATTTTCTGTGGGATTTTTTAATTTTTCATCAAAATCATAATCTCCGGGGTAACCCTCTTCGGAGCTCCCTTTCTCCTGAAATCCGGAGCGGGGTAATGGATAAATAAGGGAAGCATCATCCATTATTCCCTGATCTGCGGTTAATAACTATAAATACTGCCATAAGAATAGCAGATAATGCAGCAGTTGCAGCACCAAAATAAAATGGTATGTGCGAATTGACCTTGTCATATAAGGTACCTGCTATCAGACTTGCAGGCAGAAGTGTTATCCCCAGCAAAGCATTATAAATTCCAAGCCCCGTACCTTTTTTATTCCTGTCGATCAGAT
This sequence comes from uncultured Rikenellaceae bacterium, assembly GCA_964421975.1. Taxonomy (GTDB): domain Bacteria; phylum Bacteroidota; class Bacteroidia; order Bacteroidales; family VadinHA17; genus LD21. The sequence goes on along the minus strand of CAYQZL010000018.1, from coordinate 23,781 downwards.
CGGAAATAAAAGCTTTCTGTATTCCGTCAGTAGCAGCCGAATACAGACCATACAATGCAAAAAGAGCAATAATTGAACCAGCAGTGGTAGTCACTCCAAATCCGTAATAAACAACAGCATAAATGACATAGCCGGTAATCAGGACCTTTTCCTTGCCAAACCTGTCGGCCAGTACACCCACGGGTATCGATGTCAGAACTGATACTGCATTCATTATCAGGTAAACCATCGGAATAAAAGCTATTTTAACACCGACTTCATTGGCTTTGACCAGTAATAATGCATCGGTTGAATTGCCCAGAGTGAAAATGAACACTATAACAAGAAAGAAATAGTATTTCGCAGGAAACTCTTTAAAACGGAAAAGCGTGAATAATTCTTCCTTATTTTTCCCTGCTTCCTTTATTCCGAAAACTATTACAAAGATCGCCAGTATAGCCGGGATTCCGGCCAGAAGAAATATCAACCTGTAATTTTCCGGCAGAAATGAAAGCAGAATAAATGCAAGAAGCGGACCTGCTATTGCACCTGAGTTATCCATTGCCTTCTGGAATCCGAAACTTTTGCCGCTTTCCCCGTCTTTTATGGAACCTGCGATCAGACTGTCACGGGGAGCGGTCCGGATTCCCTTGCCGAATCTTTCAATAAACCTGAGCCCCAATACCTGCACCGGGGATACAACAAAAGTATAAAGTGGAATAATCAGAGCAGAAAGACCATATCCAATCAGCATGAAAGGTTTATTCTTGCCGATCTTGTCGCTCCAGAAACCCGATAAGGCTTTTATCAGGGATGCCGTACTTTCTGCAATACCTTCGATCAGGGCCAGACTTGTCCTTGATGCCCCGATTGACAACAGGAACATTGGCATTACAGAATAAATCATCTTGACCGAAGTATCAGTCAGGAAACTTGTCAGTCCAGTAAACAGAATATTCCTGTTGAATCCTAAAAAAGTCCTTTCTTCCCTTTTACTGATAATGCTTTTCAAGAAAACTAAAAAATAATCCCGGAATATATTAAAAAATATAAACCGGGATATAAGATTTTCAGATTATAATAATCCCTTATATTAAAATAAGATCATCATTCGCATTTCAGATTTTTTCTCTGAGCTTTCGATGCTTCTTCAAATGGTCCATACAATGAGTTTTTAAATGATGCGCATGCCTCAGCAGTCTGTCCCTTTCCTGCCTGTGCCACTGCAAGCTGATAGTAAAACTTGGCTTTTGCTTCAGCATCTCCGGTTTCAAGTGCCAGACCTTTCTGAGCCGATTCAATCCCCTTGTCAAAATTTTTCTGCTTATTGTAAACATCGGCAAAATAGTAGTAAAGATCTTTGTCTTCACCATATTTCGACGCTTTGTTAAGCATGGTCAGTGCTTCTTCAAGATTCTCTGCCTGATTTGCCTGTGATCCTGCTGCCCTGAAATATTCAAGCGCCAGTTGTGAAGCCTGAGCAACTTTTTCAGTCTCACCTGCAGCTTTTACCTCTTCAATAAACAGATCTATTGTTTCTTCAAATGCTGTAACATTATCCTGACTTCTGTAAACAAGTGCCTTGTTGTATACTGCTGCAGAATATTCCGGATTCACAGCCAGAAGTGAATCAAATGCCAGAAGTGCATTATCATAATCCTTTGCCGTGAAAAATTCCGTACCCATAATATAATATCCCTGTACAAGCAATTTGCCGGCGTTTTCCTTGCTGGTCGGACTCGAATATTTATCTGCCATAGCAAGAGCAACCTTCGATGCTTTTATTACTTCAGCTGCGGGTTTCTTTTCACTGGCTGCATTGGAGGCAACTCTTACATATAAACCAGGCAATATCTGCATTGCTTTGTCCCTCAGATCATTACATGTCTCGCCAACCTTGGCGGCCAGATCCACGACATTCTCAAACGCTGTTATGGAAGCTTTAACATCCGTTTTAACCGCCTTTGCTCCTTCATTGTAAACCTTGATGACATCACTCCGGGTCTGCCCGTTGAGACTGAAACTTAAAATGACAGTAATAACAAGTGTGCCTGCTGCTTTTCTAAATAATTGAATATTCATTTTTAGTCAGATTTATAATTTTATTTCCAAAGCCTGTAAATTTATCAAATAAATTTGCATCCTTTCGTTCCTGTTTTATTCAAAAACAACAAAAATAATAATCCTGTTCACTTAACATGATATTTTTTAACAAATTATACAATAAGTTTGTCAAAATCTGCAAAAAAACATAGCCCTGTTTTTATTATGAACTTTAGTTCGTTATCTTTGTAACGAACTATTGTTCATAAATTATGTCACCACGTCCCACAAGACTGAGAAGAATAAGCAATCCTCCGGTAATATCGGGACTCAAACCCTATGGAGGAAAGTGTGTTCATTCAAGGGCAGAGTCTGTTTTTCTTCATTTAGAAGAATATGAAGCAATAAGGTTATGCGACTATGAAATGCTTAATCACCAACAGGCTTCAGAGATAATGAATGTTTCCAGGCCGACACTTACACGGATCTATTCAAAGGCGAGACAAAAATTAGCCGAGGCACTAGTAGCGGGTAAACAGATAATTATTGAGGGAGGAAAGATATATTTCGACAGTGAATGGTATTCTTGTAAAATATGTGGCTCATACTTTAATAATCCTGAAAAACAGGAGGAAATAACAGAGTGTCCTCTGTGCATGAGCAAGAACATTTCAACCTGCGATAACTTTATTTATGGACCTGAAGAATATATTAAACAAAATTAAAACGGAAAAGATGAAAGTAGCAATAACCAGTACAGGTAATACACTCGACAGCAAGCTTGACCAGCGGTTCGGACGCTGTTCATATTTTTTGATTTATGATACTGATACAAAGGGGATGGAATTCATACCTAATCCCAACAAGGATGCACAGGAAGGTGCCGGCCCTGCTTCGGTACAGATAATTGCTTCCCGCGATGTTAAGAAAGCTATATCGGGAGAATTCGGGATCAAGATCAAATCATTGCTCGACAGCCTTAAAATCCAGATGATAGTAATTAAGGACCCCGAAAAAAATGTTGGGGAAATAATTAATATGCTAAACCAATAATACTTATAATTATGCCACGTATGGATGGAACAGGACCTGAAGGAAAAGGTTCAGGAACAGACCGCGGCCAGGGTCGGTGCAGGAAAAACCCCGGTAATGATGATAATGCCAGAACTGGTAAAGGAATCGGCAGACGCCGTCAATCCGGTGCATCCGGAGGAAAAGGAAGAGGAATGCAACAAGGTGCACAAAAATAAATAATACTCAATAACAAATTAAATTCCATTTTTTAAAATGAAACCCAAATCCCGACTTAGGCGGGACAAACACTAACAAATATAATTTTATCAACATGTGGGTTCCATCATTCCATTGAAATAAAAATAATATTATGATGAAAAAACGAATTGCAGTCCCGCTGGAAAACGGGATATTATGTACTCATTTTGGTCATTGCCAGCAGTTTGCCATTATTGACACTAATGAAAATCTCATTACAGAAGAAACCCTTATCACTCCACCACCTCACGAACCTGGTTTGCTCCCCGGATGGCTCGCTGAAAAGGGTGTAACAGATGTTATAGCAGGAGGCATGGGGCAGAGAGCAATTGGCCTGTTCACTCAACAGAAAATTAATGTCTTTGTAGGTGCCCCGATAAAATCTCCAAAAGAACTGGCAAGTGACCTTCTTACAGACTCACTTGAAGCTGGAGCAAATTATTGTGATCACTAAGAAACGTTAACTGATGATATCAGATTACAGATGTTTTTTCTGCCTTGCAAGATCTTTTGAGAAACTGCTTGAAAAAGAATCAATACCGGCTGAAGAAAAGAACAATGCTGTCCTCGATATGACAGACCTGTATAAAGAGTATCAGAAAAAGCAACTTTCACCGGAGTTTACCCGGGATCTTCATCGGATACTTAAAGGGTATACAAATAATCCTGATCCGTATAAAGCGGAAAAAAGAGAAAGCAATTCTCACGCTATTAATTTACTACCGGAAATGGAGGAGAAAATCAGGCAATCTCCTGATCCTTTCAAAACTGCTCTCAGACTTGCAATTGCAGGTAATGTAATTGATTTTGCAGCCAGCCAGGATTTCAATCTTGAAAATACAATCAGCAGATGCCTGAATACTGATTTCGCAATCGATCACTCGGAACAATTAAAAAAAGCTGTAAAAAATGCAGATTCGATCCTTTACCTGGGTGATAATGCCGGAGAAATTGTCTTCGATAAATTATTTATCCGGAATATGAATCATAAAAACGTGATATATGCAGTGAGAGGCTCACCGGTTATCAATGATGCAACAATTGAGGATGCGGAATATACAGGAATGGATGAGGTAGCTAAAGTAATTTCAAATGGCTACGACGCACCTTCGACAATTATTGAAAGATCAAGTGAAGAGTTCAGAAATTATTTCTACAGCGCCGGAATGATCATTTCCAAAGGCCAGGGAAATCTTGAAGGACTCCTCGACATTAAGGATAAAAGGATCTTTTTCCTCCTTATGGTCAAATGTAACGTAATGGCAGAATTTCTCAATGTCGAAAAAAACAGCTTCGTAGTATTTAATCCTTCGATGATGTAAATTATTGTTTTACAACATTTAAAATGATCAGCTTCGGTCCCGTACCTTCAAGACGACTTGGAAAAAGTCTGGGAATTAATAATATAATTTCCCCGAAGGCATGCTCTTTTGGCTGTATTTATTGCCAGGTTGGAAAAACATGCAGGAAAAGCATTAAAAGAGAAACATTCTTCGAACCTGAAAGCATATATGATAATGTAATACAACATATCAAACGGCTCTCGTCTGATAATTATCCGGACTACCTGACTTTTGTCTCAAACGGAGAACCCACTCTTGACATTAATCTTGGCAGGAGTATTATGCTACTGAAAAAAACAGGCATCCCTGTAGCAGTTATTACCAATGCTTCATTGCTGATATACGATTCAGTAAAAGAGGAACTTGGCCAGGCTGACTGGGTATCCCTGAAAATGGATGCCGGGACCGGCAAAACCTGGAATTTAATAAACAGACCTGCTGAAAAACTGAATTTTAAAAAGCATCTGGAAAATATTTTGCTTTTTGCAGGTATTTATAAAGGTGTATTACGGACCGAAACCATGCTGATCGAAGGAATTAATGACTCTGAGGAAGAGCTACAGATAATTGCAGGACTGATAAAAAAGACAAATCCCGGTAAAGCTTATTTGTCAGTTCCTATAAGACCTCCCGCTGAAAAAAGTGTAAAACCTCCCGATCCCGAAAAACTTAACAGGGCATGGCAGATCTTTACCACTGAAAATATTAAAACCGAATTACTGACCGGTTTTGAAGGTTCTGATACTGGTTATACAGGAAATATTTATGAGGATATCCTGAACATAACAGCAGTTCATCCCCTCAGGGAAGATACTTTGCTAAAACTTCTTGAAAATGACAATGCTGATTATCAGATTGTTGAGTCGTTAATCAATCAAAAGCTGATAAGACAGGCATTCTATAAAGGGAAAAAATTCTATTTAAGAGAATACCATATTAATTAATAAACCATGCCTACCTTATATGAACAACTCGAAAAAGATATCCGCTTTCAGGAAGGGATGAAAGCTTGTATGAACTGTGGAGTTTGTACAGCTATTTGCCCGGCTGCAGAGGTAAGTGACTATGATCCCCGTCAGGTGGTTAGCATGGTTGAGGAAAGGGATGAGGCCCAGCTTGAAAAGCTTCTTAAAAGTGATACCATCTGGAGGTGTGGTGAGTGCCTTTCGTGTAAAACCCGCTGCCCCCGGGGAAATGTCCCCTGTTATATTATACAGGCATTAAGAGCATTATCAATAGAAACAGGTTTCTTTATTGAAAGTGAACAGGGAAGAAAGCAGCTTGCAATTAAACGAACTGTAGGAGATCATATACTTAAGTACGGATACTGTATATACTTTGACGAGGTTGACCTGGAAACCTATCCTGAACAAGGTCCGGTCTGGGAGTGGATGAGAAAGAACAGGGTATCGATCATGAAACGGCTTGGTACAAGCTACAGGGAAAACCGTTCAGGTACGCTTCGCAATACAACCAGCGAATCGCTTGATGATCTGAAAAAGATCTTTGATGAAACAGGCGGGACAGACAGGTTCGAAAAAATTGAGAAATGCTCAGCCGCTAAAGCAAAAGAACTTGGTAAAGAATTCAGCGGGGAAAAGGATGAATACTGGAAATTCCTTTATAATGAATAAAGTAACCTGCAACATGCAACTTTTTTAAGGCAATAAACAATTAACTGTTAAAATTATATCCCTTGAAAATACGGAAAAATGAAAACTGGTCTGCGTATCAGAAAGAAATAGCAGATGACAGATATTATTTTGCACGAAGCTGCATAAGGCAGAATATCTTCCCGGCAGCTGAAAATCTTTACATGGATATTCTAAAAAATGTTCTCGGCAGAGATGTTTTTGATGATATAAAACAAACATCCTGCACGGGAATTGCTTATCATTCCGGATTGATCCCGATGGAGACAATTATGACAGTTGTTGCGCGGCAGTTTTCATTGATGAATGATGCAGGTTATGAAAATTTTATTGTGTCCTGTGTCACATCTTTTGGTATTTATGTAGAAATACTGGAAACATGGAAGCATTTCCCGGAAACATTTCAAAAAACCCGTGAATCGCTAAAGAAAGCAACAGGCCGGACATTTGAAATACCAAAAAACCTTGTTCACGCCAGTGATGTGATTTACAGGTTCCGCAAGGAAATATCGGAAAAGATTAAGTATAAACTGATAAATGTAAATACCGGGGAACCACTTAAAGTAGTCGATCATATTGGGTGCCATTATGCTAAAATTTTTCCGGAACATGGCATCGGAGGAGCTGAATATCCGTATGTTCTGGCAGGATTGACCGAGGAATGGGGTGGTGCCCAGGTTGACTATCCTGAAAGACGTCACTGCTGCGGCTTTGGATTCAGACAGTATCTTTTAAAATCAAATCGTGGATATTCAGTTACAAATTCTAAAAAGAAATTCGATTCAATGTTACCTTACAAACCGGATCTTATAATAGCAAATTGTCCCGGCTGTACTTTTTTCCTTGACCGCTGGCAGTATGTTATTGCAGAACAGGAGGGTAAAACTTATGGTGAAAACGGCTTTGGGATCCCGGTTCTGACATATGAGGAGATTGCCGGACTTCTTCTTGGATATGATCCCTGGGATATTGGATTACAAACCCATCAGGTATCCGTTGAACCTTTACTCGAAAAACTTGGGATAAAATATGATCCGGGAAAAAAATATGAAGGATTCAAAGGTGAAGAAATAGGCAATCCTGAAAAACCCTTGACATTGAGATGTATATAATTTCTGTAAACACTTATAAAGTATTTAAAATTATATAAAAACAAAGTGATCATTTAAATTAAAGATAATAAAACATGAAAACGACAGATGTATTAGTGATCGGGGGAAGCGCTGCAGGTATGGTAGCTGCACTTACAGGCAAATCAAGCTGGCCAAAGAAAAATTTCATTCTGGTAAAGAAACAAAAAGATATGATGGTCCCATGTGGAATACCTTATATTTTCGGAACTCTTGATTGCAGTGATCAGAATTTAATGCCGGTAGATGCCATGATGGCAAAATCTGGTATAGAATCGATAGTTGGTGAGGTTACAAATATCGATACAGCTTCAAAAACCGCAGATCTTGCAGGTGGAGAAATAATCAAATTTGACAAGCTTGTTCTGGCAACAGGCTCAATTCCCCTGAAACCCAAATGGCTGGTAGGAGGAGAAAAGGAAAACGTTTTCGTCATCCCGAAAGACAAAATCTATCTCGATGAAATGAAAAACAAACTTGCTTCACACAAAAAAATAGTAGTTATTGGCGCTGGCTTTATCGGGGTGGAATTTTCTGATGAACTCATTAAGAACAAGTTTGAAGTTACTCTTGTTGAAAAATTACCAGACATTTTATCACTGGCTTTTGATGCTGAGCTTTCGAAAAAAATTGAAGAAATACTTATTATCAGGGGCGTAAAAATTATTACAGGTAATGGAATTAAAGAAATTCTTGGTAAAGATAAAGTAGAATCAGTGCTTCTTGAAAACGGAGAAATCATCGAAGCCGACGCTGTTATTTTATCGGTAGGATATAAACCTAATGTGGAGCTTGCCCGGAAGTCCGGTATTTATGTTGACGAAAGCGGATTCATAGCAGTTGATGAATATATGCGCACCCATGTAAAGGATATCTTTGCAGTGGGGGACTGTGCACAAAAACGCGATTTCGTGACCAGGGCCAGAGTCTCTACAATGCTTGCCTCAACTGCATGTGCCGAAGCAAGAATAGCAGGAATGAATCTGTTTAATCTGAATGTTGTAAAAACCTTCAGCGGTACAATTGCCATTTATTCCACAGCAATAGGAAACACCGGTTTCGGTACAGCAGGTGTCACAGAGGCCAGAGCTAAATTAGAAGGAATTGATTCAATAACAGGAACATTTGAAGGTATTGACCGCCATCCCGGTAATCTCCCTGAAGCACATAAGCAACTTGTAAAGCTTATCGCAGCCCGCCATTCAGGTGTAATAATAGGTGGTGAAGTTATTGGTGGTTTGAGTGCCGGGGAACTTACAAATGTAATTGGTCTTGCAATTCAGAACAGGATGTCGGTTAATTCATTGCTTACATCACAGATTGGCACCCATCCATGCCTGACCGCTTCACCTGCCGGTTATCCCCTGATTAAAGCAGCTGAAATAATTACAGGCAAAATGCGGACAAAATAGAAGAGCCAACTGTATATGATTAAAATTGCAGTTGCCAGCGGAAAAGGCGGAACGGGAAAAACATTTGTTGCAACAAATATTTTCCATACTCTGGTAAATAAAGGGATAAAATCAGTTCTTACCGACTGTGATGCTGAAGCGCCGAATGCAGTCGCTTTTTTTAAAGCCGTGCATAAGGGAACCATTGAAGTGACACAGATGGTACCTGTTATTGATACCGGCAAATGTACTTACTGCGGAAAATGCCATGAATACTGTAATTACAATGCTATTTTTATCCTGCCTCCTGAAAAAATAATCAGTGTCATTGAAGACCTGTGCCATGGATGTGGTGCATGCAGTGTGGCATGTAAATATGATGCCATTACGGAAAAACCTTTTCCCCTGGGAGTTGTTAACCTGTATTCATATAACAGTTCAAATTCAATAATCGAAGCAAGGATGAATATCGGGATTATGTCACCTGTCAGCCTGATCAAGGCAGCTTTAAAGCAAATTGACCCTGAGGCTGAAATTGCCATTCTGGATTCTCCTCCCGGTACTTCCTGTCCATTTATTCAGACAGTTAACCATGCTGATTATGTGATACTCGTTACTGAACCAACTCCTTTCGGTCTGAGCGATCTCAGACAGAGTGTGGAAACACTGAACACAATGAACAAACCCTCAGGTGTTATAATAAACCGGGCAGGAATAGGCAATAACCAGGTCAGGGATTACCTAGCAAAAGAAAACATCCCGTTGCTGCTTGAAATACCTTTTAAGAAGGAAATCGCAGGACTGTATTCCAATGGGATACTGGTATCAGAATCAGATCTTTCCCTGGGGAAACAACTTCTGGACGTAATTGATAAAATCACCGGAATGTATGGAAGTAGCAGTAATTAGCGGAAAGGGCGGTACGGGAAAATCGAGCATCAGTGCAGCATTTGCATCATTGAACACCAGGGTTGTTCTGGCAGACTGTGATGTTGATGCAGCTAATCTGTTCATTTTATTTAACCCGGAAAATGAAGAAGAAAATGTCTATATATCAGGACATAAGGCTGCTATTAACTATGATCTGTGCACTGCCTGCGGTTTGTGTGAAAATTACTGCCGTTTTGATGCCATATCAACTGCAGAAGGTGTTGTAACAATTTCCGAAATCTCCTGCGACGGCTGTTTCCTCTGTTCACGCATATGCCCTGAGAATGCCATCAGTATGATCCCCAATGATAAGAGCAGATTATACTCAGGCTCATTCCGGAACGGGAAAATGGTTTATGGCAGACTTGCTCCGGGTGAAGAAAATTCCGGGAAGCTGGTAAATATGGTACGTGAAAAAGCCAGACAAACAGCCAGGCAAAATGACATGGATATTATTATCCTTGACGGCCCGCCCGGGATCGGATGTCCGGTCATCTCAACCATTACAGGTACAGATAAGGTTGTTATTGTAACGGAACCAAGCATATCCGGACTACTCGACCTTCAGAGAACAGCAGATGTTGTAAAGAAATTCAGTCTGCCTGCATACGTGATCATCAATAAATATGATCTTAATGTCACAATGAGCCGTCAGATTGAAGAATGGTGTGAACTGAACGGCACTGAAATCGCCGGCAGATTGCCCTTCGACAGCCGGATAACAGAAGCTATGGTACAATCAAAAAGTATAACGGAATTCAATCCGTTAATTGAAATAAGTAAAAAAATAGAAAAAATATGGAAAAACATCCTGGATCAAAAAAAGTGAATGACCTTTTCGAAAAGATCCCCATGGAAGGGGTAAAACACATAATAGTTGTGGCATCAGGCAAGGGCGGTGTTGGTAAATCAACCGTGGCTGCCAATCTTGCAATAGCTTTTGCAAGGAACGGACTTAATACAGCATTGTTCGATGCGGATATTTTCGGACCATCTATTCCGAAAATGTTCGGTCTGGAAGATGCAAGACCTGATGTATCGGCAATCGGAGATAAAGAGATATTTTTCCCGGTAAAGAAATACGGGGTAAATATAATTTCAATAGGTTTCTTTGTAGATCGAAGCCAGTCACTGATATGGAGAGGACCAATGGCCGGAAAAGCTGTAACGCAACTTCTTGGAGACACTCAGTGGGGAGAAACTGATTACATGATAATCGACTTCCCTCCGGGAACCAGTGATATACAGCTTACAACAGTTCAGAAACTTAAATTATCAGGTGCATTGATCGTTACGACTCCGCAGGAAATCTCACTCAATGATGCACGTAAGGCATCTTCAATGTTCATAAATCCTGATCTCAATGTTCCGATACTCGGAGTTATTGAGAATATGTCGTGGTTTACTCCTGAAAAACATCCCGATGAATTCTATTATATATTTGGAAAAGGCGGCGGATTAAAACTTGCCAGAGAATTCAATACCGACCTCCTTGGACAGATACCTCTGGTTATGGAAGTAGGTGAAGCTGCAGAACAGGGTCTGAGTGTATTCAGCCAGAAAAATAAACCCGTTGTAACTGCATTTGAACAGATCGCGGAAAAAATCATAGAAAAAACCGGGGTCAAAAAATAATCTTTGCTCTGAGATCCGATCGCCTGCAATCTGAAGCCGCAAGCTCATAGCCATCAAATTAAGGAATACTTTAAGAATCAAAACTGCCGTAATTACCTGGATTATAACCATATAACTTTCCCCTCCTTTTAAAGGAGGGGTGGCCGGGATTGCTTATTTTATCATGTTTCCAATTCTGCTTTTCCGGCCGGGGTGGTTGAAAAAGATTCATTAAAAGTGGACTAATTTCTCAGAAATAAAAACCACCCCGGCCAGACTGTTTATTATTCTGCACGTATGATGATTTTGTGTTCTGGCCACCCCTCCTTAAAAAAAGGAGGGGAAAGTTTGTCCCCAAAACTCCGTAAGCTGACAGCTATGGCCACAAGCTCATAGCCGGAAGTCAGAATGTAAAAATATCCCCGGTCCTGACCTGCCTGATACCGAAAGCTTCATAGAAAACTGTCAGTGCAGGCAATTCGGTACAATGTGAAGGGAAAATATGTGTCAGCTTATTTCCCTTTAAATATTTTATTGTCTCTTTAGTCTGAATATCTATCTCTTTCAGATGAAATCCCCCTATTATTCCGTAAAGCTTATTTATTCCGCTCACTTCTCTGGCATATTCACATGTATTAACTATACCTGAATGACCACAACCAGTTATGATAAACAGACCTTCGGAAAGTACAACTGCAAGTGCGCTGTCGTCATTCACGAAATCAGGAGAGCCGTCTTCAAACTTAAAAGTGGTGGTTTTCGATTCAAAATCCGTACGACGGGGTATCTCCCCAAGGAAGTATATTTTGTCTGTGATCCTGTATGGCTTATCAGTGGTTTTCAGATCGAACAATGAGGATAATTCATGTTCCGACATTTTCAGCCCTATTGGCTTCCCGTCCTTTTGCCTGTAACGGTTAACGAAACAAGCGGGATGGCATAACAAAGTTCCGCCTTTTAATGATCCGAGACCATTCCCGTGATCAAAATGGCCGTGACTGAGCACGGTGATATCCAGATTATCCATACTGACTTCCATAATACCGGCATTCCTGAGAAAAAGATCGCTTTGCCCCGTATCAAACAGGATCCTTTTGCCGTCATATTCGATAAGATAAGATAATCCATGTGCCGCGGTCGTCCATGTCCCTGCACAATTGTCGGTAAGTACTGATATTTTCATAAGTGCTGTTCTCATTTGATCCGGATACTGAATCCGGGATTTACTTTTATACAAAAGTACTCTGAATTATTCTATAATGAACTTTTGTTCATTTGAAAATTTATTTATGTCATAATTTAATATGTCTTTTTTATCGGGTAAAGGTGAACAGAAATTAAAAAATAACCTATTTTTGCTTTCGAAATTTAAAAGTGCTTAAATTGCTAAAGCTGACTAAAATAGCAAGAATCATTACGCCTCTTTTCCTTCTGGTAGTTATTTGTTATATAACAAATGCTACTGTAAATCAGCACTTTCACAAATTATCATCAGGTATTGTTGTAAATCATGCCCATCCGTTTGACAGAAGCAGTACCGGTACTCCTGGTCAGAATCATAAGCATAGCACTCCTGAATTAACCCTTCTGGATCAGATTTCAACTTCAGTGTTCTGGATATATCTGTTTTATACTTTTTTAAGTCTTCTGCTTACCTTAAATCCTGTTTATAATAATCCCCTTCAGATAATTCTCAATCCGCCTGATCTTTTTTTCTTAAGGAATTATCATGCTCCCCCGGCAGCTGTTATCAGTAAATAAAAGTGGAGACAAATCTGTCTGCCACACATTCTGAAATAATTCTTTAAACAGCTGATAATAGTATAAACATGCTTAAATTCATTTTCAATTTATGTATTCCATTATTCCTGATTTCAGTTTTTGATTTGTCCGGACAGGCACAAAAGCAAATTTCCGGAGCTGATCAGGATACACTGATCCGCTTAAAAAAAGATTTTATCCGCTTAAAATCGCAATATGTAGATATCAGTTCCAGGTTTGATTCACTTATCCGGGCCATAGAACATGAAGAAGAAAATGAGAAAGCGGAGGGTGATTTGCAGAAGTTGCTTGATGAGGCAAATCAGATGGCGTCAATGGAAAAAGAAAAGGAAGAAGATGTGACAAAGAAATTTCAGAGTGGTGTACGTCAGCAACAGGCTCTTAATCCAAATATAAGTCTTGGTGGTGATTTTTTCGGAGCCGTAAGTTCCCCGGGTAATGAATCTATTTCTGAACCCGGAGAAAAATCATATGGAAATAACGGTTTCTTTTTGCGTGAAGTTGAGTTAGGTTTTGAGGCACCTCTGGATCCTTTTACTCGCGGTAAATCATTTATTTCTGTTTCCAAAGATGCCATAAGTATTGAAGAAGCTTATATGGAATGGCTCAACCTTCCTTTGAATATGAATCTTAAAGTCGGAATATTTTATTCTGAATTTGGTCCGATAAACAGATACCATGATCATGCCCTGCCACAGTTTGACAGGCCAGGAGCCCTGGTAAATCTGTTCAGTAATAAAGGACTTGGCGGAACCGGTTTAGCCACATCATTCATGCTGCCCCGCATTATATTTGCAGATGCAAGTACACTGGATCTGACTGTGGTGAAAGGCACAGATACTGAAGACAATTTCAGCTTCGGAGATAAAGGATTATTATATATCAGCCAATTCAGGAACTTCTATGATATTACACAAAACAGTTACTTCGAGATCAGGTTAAGTAATGTGACAGGTAAAAATCCTGCTCCGGGAGATAATCTGTCCAGTGTGGGAAGCCTTGGACTATCCTATAAATGGGTCCCCGCAGGAAGAGAGAAATACAGAACATTTGACTGGAAAACGGAATTTCTTTACAGTTACAGGAAAGAAAATTCAGGGGATATCAGGAGTTTAGGTTTCTATTCTTCTTTTCAGAATAAACTCAGTGCAAGATTCGTGGCCGGCGGCAGGATAGGATACTCCCAGTTACCCTATGATAATAATCAATATGAGTGGGATTTTACTCTGAATCTTGATTTCTGGCAAAGTGAATTCGTTTTTACCAGAATTCAGTATCAATATAATCACAGGAATATTTTGAATTTTGAACCATATCCACAGCCGATACCTTCCGGCCATTCGGTTGTTTTGCAGGTATGCTGGGCGATGGGGCCACATAAACATGAAGCATATTAATGACTTAATATTATAACAATGAAAAACAGTAACCGATATTATAAACAATTTTTTAAATCAGTACTGATCCTGACTGCCATCCTGTTTATACAGGCTATTGACATTTCTGCACAAGGCCAGCAAAGGGCTCAGGTCAGGTACAGGGGAGGAAGGTCTGATAAACCGCTTAACATAGTCTGCTCATTTTCCGATTTTGCCTCTATCACTCAGTTTATTGCCGGAGACCGGGCACAGGTAAGTTATATAGCAAACGGAGAACAGGATCCGCATTTTGTACCCCCAAAACCAAGCTATGCGGTTATGCTCTCTACAGCAGATATGTGGATAGCAACAGGTATGGACCTTGAAATGTGGTCAGCAACACTTCTTGACAAGGCACATAATAATAAAATAATGGATGGGGAAATAGGGTTTGTTGCAGCAGCTCAGGGTGTTAATGTTGTTGAAAAAGTTGAATTTGCTAACAGATCCGAAGGAGATATACATCTGATGGGAAATCCGCATATCACAACAGGTCCGCTTAACTGGAAAGTAATTGCACAAAATATTACCATCGGACTGGTAAAAGTGGACCCTGCAAATGCAGCATTTTACCAGCAAAACAGGGATGCATTCACTGATAAGGTTGACAGGGAGCTTTTCGGAGACAAACTTGTCGATCTTTTCGGAGGCCCTACACTGTCAAAAATGCTTGAAAATCAAACATTGTTTACATTCCTCGAGAGACCTTATGAAGGAGGAAAACTTAAAGATCATCTCGGTGGCTGGCTGAAAAAAGCAATGCCATTCAGAGGATCGCGAATAATAAGTTACCATAAGAACTGGTCTTACTTTACAAATACATTCGGACTTGAGGTCCTTGGATATATCGAACCTAAACCAGGCATACCTCCTTCAGCCAAACATGTACAAACTATGATTGACCTGATTAAAAAACAGAATATTAAATTAATGATGATCGCTACTTATTTTGAGAAAAAAACTGCTCAGATGATAGAAGCAAAAACCGGAATTAAAGCCCTTTATCTGCCTCTTCATGTAAATGCTGTACCAGGTGTCGATGATAATTTTAAGCTTATCGATTACATTATAGATCAGATAAATGCAAATATTAAGTAAATATACCGGGATTGACCTCTAAATATTAAATTTTATCATTCATGTTGGATAACTTACTGTTTCTCTCAGCACCCATTACTATAAGTATTCTGATGGCCGGAATACTGAGTTACTTTGGCAATCATATATTAACAAGAGGTATTATTTTTATAGATATTGCTGTAGCACAGGTAGCTGCCCTGGGTACAATGATCGGATTATTATTCGGATTTGCCGAAGAATCCGGAAATGTACAGTTTATCTCATATGCATTTACAATCGTCATAATAGGGTTATTCGCACTTACAAAATTCCGCAATCAGGTCATCCCCCAGGAAGCTATTATAGGTATTATTTACTGTGTCGGCCTTGGCCTTGCAATGTTACTGGCAGAAAGGATCCCGGGCGGTTCTAACTTTATTTCCAAAACAATCACGGGAAATCTGTTATGGGTCACATGGGATAAAGTCTTTAACTGCCTGATCCTGTTTGTGGCAGTCGGGATAATCCATGTTTTTTTCTGGAAACAATTCATTGCCATCTCAGATACAAAAAACGGATTACCTTATAGCCTTTGGAAAACAAGATTATATGAACTCCTTTTTTATATAACCTTCAGTGTTGTTATTGTAAAAGCCGTTCCTGTTGGAGGTATCTTCATGGTATTTACACTTCTGATTGCACCTACGGCAGCTGCAACACTCTTTACCCGGAGCTGGAAAAAAAGGTTCATATGGAGCTGGATAATAGGAATACTCGGTTCTGTTGCCGGAATGTATGTCTCATATAAACTGAATATCTCAAATGCACCGGCAATCGTTACCCTTCTGGGTTTAACGGTTTTTATACTGGCATTCGGAAAACTGACTGCAACAAAATTCAGAACAAGCAATATTAAAAAAAATAATCCATGACAGCAGGACTTGAATTCATGTCAGCACCTTTTATCGGATCACTTTTGCTGATAATTATTATGGTTTACTTCGGTATACATGTGATCGAAAGAGAAATAATCTTTATAGATATCGCATTAGCCCAGATAGCTGCTCTGGGAAGTGCGGTTTCCCTGGTACTTGACGCAATTACCACAGGAACTCAGCATGATGCTCATGAACATGATTCAAGAACATTCATGGCTTATTTATTCTGCCTTATTGCCGCAGGTATATTTACTATCCTGAAAAATAAACAGCTGAGAATACCGCTTGAAGCTGTAATAGGAATAGCATACGCCGTCGCAACAACAAGTGCAGTGATAATTCTCGATAAAGGTGCGGGAAGTGATGTGCATATTCACGATATGCTCGCCGGAACAATATTATGGATATCATGGAAACAGGTTCTGAGACTGTTTGTGGTTATCCTTGCCATCGGATTATTCCATTATATATTCAGAGATAAATTTAAATCCGTAACCCTTGCTTATAAGGGAGAAGAAACAAATATCAAATATCTGAAGCTTTGGGATTTTCTCTTCTATTTCACTTTCGGAATAATAATAGTAGAAGCTGTCAGTATCGGAGGTATTGTTACAATTTTTGCATTCCTGATCATTCCGTCATCAATATCGGCTCTTTTTGCCGGCAGGTGGACCACAAGGATACTCATCGGCCTGCTTGTCGGCGGAGTTGCAGCAATACTGGGCTTATACCTGTCATGGATAATGGATATACCCTGCTCCCCGACCATAATCCTGTTCCTTGCTGCTATTCTTATGCTGGCATTGTTAATTAAAGTAATTGCCAAACTTGTTAAGCCCGCATTCAGAAAAATAAACAACTGAAATATATCTTATAATTCCTTTCCTGCCAGGATTCAATATCCCTGATTAACCAGGAAATGATCACTGTGAACAATTTATTTAATAAGTTTGTTATTGAACATGGCATGAACGTTTCTTAGTAAAGCCATTCACCATTAAATGACAGATAATGAAATTATTACACTGGTCCTTCAGGGTGACAGCGATAAATTCCGGGTCATTGTTGACAAGTATCAGCAAATGGTATTCCGCACCTGTATGGGCTTCCTGCATAACAGAGAAGATGCCGAAGATCTGACACAGGATGTTTTTATTCAGACTTATCAGTCCCTGTCGCGCTTTAAAGGAGAATCTGCTTTTTCCACATGGTTGTACAGGATAGCAGTAAATGCTTCACTTAATAAGATCAGAAAATCAAAATTAAAACTTGTTTTTGAAAGGTTTGAAAATCTTATTGGTTATGACCGGACAGGCAGTGAAACATATCCGGTGATTAAAAATGATGAAGATCCGGAAAAGATCATAATCCGGCAGGAACACTCTGAATGGCTCGGACGTGCGCTTGACTCTCTGCCGGAAAATCAGAGAACTGCTATTGTTTTAAGTAAATACGATGACCTTTCACAGAAAGAGATAGCTGAGATAATGAACACAACTGAGGGCGCAGTGGAAGCCCTGTTACAACGTGCAAAAAAGAATCTTCGTGAAAAACTGTTATTTCATAAAAAACAAGCAAAACCATCCGTAGGAAAAATAAGGATTTTGTTTCTAACCATATAATAGAAATTAAGATGAATTGCCAGCATTGTCAGAAAGAAATTGATGCATACCTGGAGGGAAAACCGGATCCGGATCTAAAAGTCCGGATTGAGTCACATCTAAGGGAATGCCGGGATTGTAATGAGCTTTACAGAATTCAGGCTCTTGCTGATAGAATTATTGCAGAAGAAAAAGAGCTGACTGTAAATCCCTTCCTGTCAACAAGGGTAATGGCTCAGATTGAAAACAGTGAGATCCAGAGAGTGACCGGATTAAAAGGGTTTCTCAGACCTGCCTTCATTACTGTAGCAATGGCAGCAGCAATTTTTACCGGTGTGATGATCGGCAGTATTCCTTTAAGGAGCCAGAGTAATAAACCACTTCCTGTTGAACTTAGCCTCATAGATGATACCACACTCGAGTCAATAGATCTTCTTTCAATTGATTAATTCCATTATCATGAAACCTGAAAACAAACATAATTGGATGATATGGGCAATTATAGTACTGGCTCTTATGAACATTTCCACATTTATTACCATCCTTATCCATAACAACAGATCAGGAGAAACTACATCCCGTCAATTATCTGAACAAATAGAGTCAGAAAGTACTTCACTCCGGTACAGCGGCAGATACTTCCGCGATCAGCTTGGTCTTAACAGAGAACAAATGTCACGTTTCTCGGAATTCAATCCTGAATTCAGGAGAAATGTAAGGGATATAAACTTCAGTCTGGCAAGTTTAAGACAAGATATGATAAAGGAAATGGCAGCTGAAACAATCGATACAATGAAATTGAATGAGCTTTCGGATTCAATAGGTTATCTCCATGCCGGTCTTAAAAAGCTTACATACAAATATTATCTCGATTTCAAAAAGATCTGCAATAAAGGGCAACAGGAAAAACTCGAACAAATGTTCCGGGAAATGTTTACCGGTGATAATCAGCCGGGACCAGGTATGCAAAGAGGTCGCTACGGCAGGGGATATGGAAGAAGGGTTTCCGATTAGTCAGAGAAACCATTAATCTGAAGTCCCCGTGATAAATGGATAAATTCTTGTAACTGTTTTAAATTTAACCAGGAACAAACCAGCGACTTTGATTATTTACTTTCGTGATATTCCTTGAGAAGTGACTGGAATATTTCTTTAACTGAACATATTTTAGTTGCCCTGAATGCATTGCTGCCGGCAAAAGCAAAACCGTTCTCAAAATTCCCCTTAAGGGCATTAATCAGAGCAATGATTATACAATATGGACTTTTATCTATGTCACAGGTCCTGATACATTTAAAAGGGCATCTCAAAGGTTGTTTTTTCCCTTCTTTCACTTTCCTTATGAAATCTGAAAAAATCGCCCGGCCCGGCATACCTACCGGACTCTTAATAATCTCAATATCTTTTTCATCTGCATTGATGTATGCCTGTTTAAAGCCAGGTGATGCATCACATTCATGTGTTGTCACAAATCTGGTTCCCATCTGAACTCCGGATGCTCCGAGTTCCATTATATTTTTTATATCCTCACCTGTATAAATACCCCCTGCAGCAATCAGCGGAATAGGTTTATTGTATTTTTCTTCAAATGTATTAAGCTCATTGACTATTTCAGGCACAAGCTTTTCAAGTGCATAACTTTCATCTCCGATCTGCTCTTCCCTGAATCCAAGATGACCACCGGCCTTGGGTCCTTCAACAATAACTGCATCGGGCAGATAATCATAATTTGTTTTCCATTTTTCACAGATTATCCTGGTTGCTCTGGCTGATGACACAATAGGTATAAGTTTTGTAATACTGTCCTTTTTCAGAAAGGAAGGTAGATCGAGCGGAAGACCTGCACCTGCAATAATGATATCAACCTTTTCAGAGATAGAAGTTTTGATCATATCCACAAAATTGGTCATGGCAACCATAATATTGACACCGATGATACCCTTTGTTTTTTCTCTGGCTTTTCGTATCTCCTCCATAAGTCCGTGAATACTTGCTTCCAGGAAGTTCTCAGAAAAATGTCTGTAAAGTAATCCGAGCCCGGCACTTGATATTACACCAACCCCTCCTTCATTTGCCACTGCCGCGGCCAATCCCGAAAGTGATATACCCACTCCCATGCCTCCCTGTATTACAGGAACGGTAATGGCAAGATCCCCTATTCTTAAACCTTTCATTTATAAATTTTTATAATAATTGAGAGGTCAAAGGTAATCCTTTCTAAAGGATAACAGCATTAAATGTAATAATTAATATTAATTGACTGAAATAGATTTATTTAGACAATAGACATTACCTGCATTCCGGAGCGCCGGCATAAGCATATTTATAACTTCCTATATAAATACACCCGTCACCACATGTTTTATAGTTATATGTCGTTGATTTACCGTCCGGACTTGTAGTCACTATAGTTCCTTCAGTCTTATTACCTGTTATCCTCCATGTCCCGGCTCCTCCGCTCTGGGTAGCCTGGCCCCATCCCTGATTGGTTCCGGAATATCCTGACTCATAAGAAGCTTTGTATGTTCCATCAGCACACAACGATATTGTTCTTTCTGAACTGGCTGTATAGCCATACCCGGCAGAGGTGAAGCTGTAATATTTTCCCTTGAAATAATTCATAAGGTCGGGATTGTTTTCAAATGAAGGAGCAGGACCACCACCCGGACTTCCTCCCTGGCTGCTTGCTGCCTGTTTCTGAAGCTCATCGGCAACTACTTTAAGCTGTGCCTGCTGAGTTTCCCAGGCTTTGGAATTTTCTGCCCAGGAAATGAGTGTCTGGTCTGTTGAATTAAATATCATATCATAGGGAATATACCCTTTCCACATCTGCTGAAGATTCCACCTTGCAATAAGTTTATCACCCGAAACCATCGACGACTTTGGCTTGCCGAGTATGGATTCAACTTCATTGTAAGTCATTCCTGGTTTAAGCTGAGTAGTCAGTTCAATCGAGTTTAGCGACATTGTTTTCATGCTTCCGCAGCTTGTTAAAAAGAGTACAATCGCAGCAGAGAAAAACAGCAGATCTGATAAATTCTTTTTCATATACGGACTTTGTTAGTTAAGGTAATTTCCATTCATCAATTTAGAATATTAATTTGAAACAATCACAATTTCAGAATCCTATTTTTGTAATTGGTCGAAAATATTTGACAAAACCATTAATTTATATATGATTGTTTGATAAATATATATTAGCGGTTTTTACTTTTGATGCAAATAATATAATTCATTAAATTCGAATAAACAGAAATATTTACTCAATAATTCATAATGACTAAGTGTGTCGTAATGAGACATATTGCTCTCTTATAAATGCGATTTCATCATCTGGCTTCTCCAATAACTTGATATACTGTAACTTTTATTTGACTTGAACAGATATATTTCATAATTTGCATAATATATAAATTTAATATGCCCCGATAAGATGGCATAATATCCATTAATTAATAACCATGAAAATCAAGTTTCTTTGCCTCAGTATTACTGTTTTGCTTTCTTATACTTCCTGTCAGAGCCAGTACAATCCAAAATTAGTGCGCACGAATGAAGCTATTGCGGTATCTTTTATGGAATCGCTGAATTCACATGACATCAGCAAGCTGATTTCACTGTTTTCTGAAAATTGTTTATATGAGGAAGTAGCAACGGGACGACGTTATACAGGCAGGAATAATATTGCAGCATATATCCGGTCGACAATTGACGGAATACCGGATACAAAATTTAAGACTGTTAACATCCTGGCTAATGACAGTTTAGCCGTTGTTGAGTGGCTATGGACAGGAACAAATAGTGTGGGATGGGCAGAAATGGGTATCCCTGCTACAAATAAATCCCTTAAGCTTCAAGGATTGTCCATTATGAAAATAAAGAACGGACTCATAACAAGGAACAGAGACTATTGGGACTGGAACTCATTTATAAGAGGAATTGGAGCTGATCAGGATTGAGAGTCGGAATCAGAAACATTATCAATCAAATATCTTAATTAATTATTCTCTCATAAAATAAATTGACAATATTTCATAACTGTTTTTTATGAAAGCACTGACATGTATTTTAATTATAATACTTGCAATTCCCTTAGTGAATCTTAGGGCACAGGATTACCTGATCAGTTTTGCAGGTTCGGGAGAGGAACCAACTGTTGATTCCGTTCTGGTTGAAAACCTTACACAGAATACAACCCTGAGAATTAAAGGAAGTGATGTTCTGCATCTGCTGGGATCAGTCTCGGTATTTGAAATTTCCGGTAATAATGAACCTTGCAAAATATCATTATCCCCCAATCCTTCGAAGGGAAATACGCGGTTGCAGTTTTTTCTGACTTCGCCGGGAGAAACCAATATATCTCTTCTTGATCTTTCGGGAAGGATTATGACTCAGGTCCGGGATTTTCTTTCCGCAGGACAACATAACTATAATATCCAGATAGGTAAAGAAGGAATTTACTTTTTAATGATAAATTCAGGCAGGTATTCCACAAGCGGCAGGCTGATCTGTTCAGGTTCACATAACAGAAATACAAAAATTCTATATGAAAACACTAATACATCACTGGCAAAAAACAATGATAAAAAAAGCAATAATGAACAAAAAATAATGCAGTATAATGATGGTGACAAATTGAAACTTACCGGTATATCAGGTGCTTCCAGTACAGTAGTCGTTGATATTCCTTTATCAGATAAAACAATTACTTTTAATTTCTATGCCTGTACTGATAAGGATGGTAATAATTATCCGGTTGTGCTTATTGGCTCTGCTAAAGGAAATGTAGGTGATAAGCAGACAGAAGGGGGAAATTTGCAGATATGGATGGGGAAAAATCTGGCTTACCTTCCCAAAGTAAACAAGCCTGATGAAGGAAGACTTAAAGATCCATTTTACTATGTTTATGATTATTATGGATATGACATAGCAGAAGCAAAAGCCACCTATAATTATAAACATTATGGCGTGCTGTATAATTGGATTGCTGCGCTCGATGCATGCCCTACAGGCTGGCATCTGCCATCTGATGAGGAATGGCAATTCATGGAAGATTATCTGTTAGGTTCCGGACATAATTGGGATGGTTCTTTAGATATAGAACAAGTTGCCAGTTCTCTGGCAACTCATAACGGATGGAAAATCAGTGGTACTCTTGGCGCTCCCGGCTGCCCGGTTGAATATAAAAAGAATATAACCGGTTTTTCAGCTCAGCCCTGTGGGTTTAAGGATGAACTCGAATTCACTCGGATAAATGAGGACATTTTTTTCTGGAGTGCAACCGAGAAAATAAACTATACCCAATTAGTATGGTATCGGCATATATCATATTCAGGTACAAATGTAATGAGAAACAGTGTTCACAAAGGTTATGGATTTTCGGTACGTTGTATTAAAGATTTCGGTGCACGTTGAACACCTCAAAACCAGGGAGTTATTTATGGATGCGATACCTGGGTTATGATATGAAAGCTATTGCCCGGATTGAACGTTCATTGCAATAAGGATTGAGCGCTCCCGTAAAATCCGCATGGAGTCTTATACCCATATAAAAAAGGCAGATTGACATAAAAAAGCTCACTTTACCCTCTAATTCATGACCCTCTTCATTCAATTTAAACTATTTTAT
>CAYQZL010000017.1:0-39947 GCA_964421975.1 uncultured Rikenellaceae bacterium | reverse complement strand
ATCAGTTGCCAAGTTAATTATAATTTCATTGAACTGTCCGGGTTTTAAATGATAAATACAAAGTATGGCTTTGCGGATAATGGAATTATGAAAGATATTATTATCCCGGGTGTGAATTTTATAAACAAGTCAGCTGAATGATCAGAGATTCAAAACAAGATTGATGCTCTTTGTTCCGGAAACAGGCTTATGATTTTAGAAATTACGATAAATATAAATATGTATTTCTTTAGTAGTACCAACAATAAAGTCATTGTACTTATATGAGAAAAGTTCTGAATCTTTTGTGACTGTTCCATTACCAAGGTTCTGTGCATGTACATCCACCCACACTTTATCTTCAGAGTTCCTCAGGTTATAATTAACCACTGTGGATTGCCTTATCCCCAATTCATTGGTTGGGCCGTGGAAATCAAATCTTCCTTTGATATCCGCACCGCATGGTTCTTTATAAATGTAAAACCATAGCTGCTGGTTGGGGATGGGATTCTTATCTACATCCAGCACATGTACTATGGCCCTGAGGCTTACCTGAATTTCCGGTTTGACTGTATCATCACATGGATCTTTGCCAAATAGATTTTTTATTTCTTCACATGATGGCAGGGTGGTCAAGAGCAAAAAGATATTGGATAGAATTAAAATAGATTTTAATTTATTCATGACATAATAAGATATTGATATTAAATTCTTTCATCTCAGTTAATCCTGATGACTGTCAGCGTGACAGTCAGGAACCCTTCGAGATTCTCATCATATTTTACGTCTGTTACTACACTAAAGTTACACAGGTAAATAATTTTGATTTAGATGATTGCCTTGTGTTTCCCGTAATTTTCTCCTCTCTCAGTAAATACAGGAGGCTGTTTTTAATCAGAAATGTTTTTAATCGGCACTATCTAAACGGGAAAGATAACAATTTCAGGCTTTCCATACTTATAAAATACCTATATTTGTGATAACGATACAACGATAACTGATATTTATCAATTCTCTTACCTGAAACTTAAAATCAAAAGAAAATGAAACTATCATTGAAATCGGGCTGTTTTTTGATTTTGTTGTTGTTGTACTGTTCTGTAATGGCACAACAGAATGTATCTGCTCCTGTTTCCCTTAACAGGGCCGGGGAAGATATTTACGAAATAAAAGGAGGAAGCGGTGCAAACGGAGGTGTTTTCATCGGTGAGTCTGGGGTCTTACTGATTGATGCCAAAATGAATCAGGAATCAGGAAATCAGACTATTCAGGAAATCCGGAAACTCACTGATAAACCCATACGATTTATGGTAAATACACACAGTGACGGTGACCATGTTACAGGGAACAGGTTTTTCCCGGAATCGGTCGTTTTTGTAGCACATGAAAACTGCCGTAAGGAATTTTTCCATCCGGGAAGAAACGGTCAGCCATCCTCGTGGAATGATCCGGAACTTGCAGCATTTATTCCTTCGGTAACCTTCACTGTCAGAATGGATCTGTATGTGGATTCCAGAAAAACAGAACTCTGGTACTTTGGGAAAGGCCATACAACAGGAGATATTGTTGTTTATTTCCCCCACGAACGGATTGCATTTATAGGTGATCAGATATTTGAAGGGCGTCCTCAACTGATCCATTCGTATAAAGGAGGAAATTCATTTGAACATGTTAAAACACTGGAAAAAATGCTTGGGACACTGGATGCAGAAAAATTCTATAGCGGCCATAGTGAGGCCATGGGAAGGGATAAAATTCTCTCACATATCAGTGAGATGAAAGAACTGCAAAACAAGGTTTCCGAATATGTTAATAATAATTATACCCTGGAAAATATCAAAAAAGAATTCAATAAAGATCAGGTAAATCTTATTGAGTGTATTTACAACGAGATAACAGCGTTAAGATGAGGCCTTACGGTTTATTACTGCCTTCCTGATCAAATATTTCATAAAGTTTGTTGACCCACCTGGGGGGGAATACCCTCTTTTATTATCTTTCTTATTTTTTACAAATATATAAATAAATTCAGATATTCAATATATTAATTTGTAATCTATGGAAAAAGGAAGAAAAAGAAAGTAACATTTTTCTTTAGTTATTCTTTAGTCAACTAAATATATCCTATCTTTGAAATGGATATTAAATGAACTAAAGATGAAACCAGCCAAATTCAAGGCTTTGTTATTTCCTCAGCCTTATTCCAATGGATTATATCCTATTTACATAAGGATATATCAAAACAAAAAAATAAATTATGTATCAGTTGGGCATTCCATCCCCCCTGGAGCTTGGAATCCTGATAAATCAGAAGTATGGGAAGTAAAGCCCAGCCTTACAGATAAGCTGAAAGAATCCTTATCAGAAGAAGAAATTAAAGCATTTAAGGAAATGCAAAAGGGAATCTTCCTTCTTTCCAATGCCCAGAAGATTAATTCAGACATAAGGGCTAAGATTGCAGAACTTCAAAAGATTCAAGATAAGCTTTCTGCAAATGAGGAAGAAATAACATCAGATATTCTTAAAAATAAAGCTGATGGGAAAGATATTTCTGAAAAATCAAAACAGGATTTCCTTCAGTATATTGAAGAAATCAAAAAAAGAAAATATGAAAGTAAACAACTAAGAACTTCTGAAAAGTATGGGATCTTAATAGGAAAACTTAAACAATTCAAAAAGGATAAGCCCCTTCCTTTAAATGAATTAACTACAAGCTTACTTAATGATTTCATGCTTTATCTTAAAAAGGAAGGATTTCATCAAAACTATATTTATAACATTCTTAAAGCATTTAGAACAATTATTCATAAGGAAGCAATCAAAGGGGATAAAATCCTATCCCCTGAAAAGAATCCTTTTATTTGGTTTACTATGCCAAAGCTTCTTCCCACAATAAAAGAAAAGCTTGATATAAATGAAATACAGAAAATTGAAAATCTGGATTTAGAAAGCAATCACTATATCAATAATGTAAGGAATGCTTTTCTTTTCAGCCTTTACAATGCTGGGATCAGGATAGGGGATTTACTGCAATTAAAATGGTGTAATATTAAGGAAGGAAGGCTGGTTTATTACATGGGCAAAACAGATAAAGAAAGAAGCATTAAGTTACTTCCCCAGGCACAAAGGATTTTAAAGCTTTATGAATCTGATAAACTGAAGGATACTGATTATATTTTCCCCTTCCTTGATAACAATGCTTCATATTCAAAGCTCATAAGCCCAGAAGATTTTCAGAAAGCTTCCCCTGAACTTATCACTTATCTTTTTCAGAAGCTTGAAAGTCAGATAACTTTATATAATCTAAGTCTGAAAACAATTGCTGAAAAAGCTGGAATCAAGAAGAATATTACTTCACATATAGCAAGGCATTCATTTGCTGATATTGCAAGAAAGAAAGATATTTCTGTTTATGATATTCAAAAGATGCTGGGGCATTCCACAATTAAGGTTACTGAAGTATATCTGAAAAGCCTTGATAATGATGCTATGGATAAAGCAATGGAAGAAGTATTCAATTAATACCCTGAAATTATGGCAAAAAAAGAATCCAATCCAAATCAGGATAATGATCATAAATTATACTTGGAATATTTTCCGGGTATTACTCAAACTTCAATGATAAATGTGAAACCCTTAGCAATAAATGTTGAAGAATTACAAGAATTACTTCAAACCTATGGAATAGAAAACCATTATTCAATTTTCAGCAAATTAGCCAGCCTTGCTTTATCCTATCAAAATCATTGGAAGCATAGTATTAAACTGATGAATGAATTTGATGAACTTGATAATCAAGAAATAGATTTACTTTGCTTAGCTTGGAATCTTATTCTTAAAAAGGTATCCTGGATAGAAATAATTTGCAGTTCAGGGGAAAAGGTTAAATTAACTTATCCCTCAAGCATACATGAATTTGGGGAAGCAATTAATCAGAAATTCAGTAACTTAACAAACCAGACTGAATTAGCTAGTTTGAAAAAGAATATCAAAAAGAAAGGAAGGCTTCCTTCAAAAATGCACCTTCAAATATTAATCTTTCGAATTTTGAAATATCTTAACAATGAAACGAATTTAAAATCTGGGGATACATTAATAAGTAATAAACAAGCAAATTTTATTTTTGATTTCCTCCAGTTTTCAAAAGTTATAAAGCCAGATTCAACAAGTATACTTGATCAAGAATATATAAGAACATCCCTAAATAACTTTTTAACCAGATATCCAGATTTTGATAATTCTAACTATATCAACTATTTAAAATAGCTCTCAATTCAACTTGCTTTTAAAAGGGGCAATTTTTCCCTGCTTATCTAATTTAGCATTCAGGTTTATTAAAAAATAATTAGAAAAGTATGGAACAATATGCAATTATCCCAACTGAAAAGCTTGAATCCCTTCAGGCTGATATTGCTGAAATAAAAGGGCTTCTTCATGACAAGAAGAATCAAGCAGAACTAAATAAATGGTTACTTAAGAAGGAAGCCAGGCTGAGGCTAAAGGTTTGCAATAAAACATTTGATAATTATTTGGCAAAGGGTATTCTTCCCCATTCAAGATTTGCTGGAAAGATTTATATCAAGGCTTCTGATATTGAAGCCCATCTTGAAAGGCATTATATAAAACAATAATAAAGGGGGGATATTATATGAATGCCAGATTTATTGAATCTTGCCATATTCCGTTAGGATATCAGAAGAAGGAAGGCACAAAAGGAAGTTTTTATCAATGCAAGGGAGAAAAAAACATCTTGCCTGAAAGAATAAGCTGGGGCATATTTGCCCAGAAGAAGCCATCCCAAAAGGATGAACTGAAAAAGAATGAAATCAATGGTATTTACAAGAAGGCTGAAGAAGGGCTTTATTCTTCCCTTAATAATAGGAAAATTCATTCCTCAATCTGGGGGACTGAATCATTCCCTGAATTTTATGGATATGGGATATTGGATGAAAGATTTAATATTTATGATTTGCTGATTCTATATTCAGAAAACAATTGTTCAAATTCCTTTGATATCCATCTTTTCAGGGGCTTAGGGAAGCCAGAATATCTTAGCAATGCTTTTCGTTACTTAAGGAATTATATCAATCAAAAGCCCCAATGAAGGGGCTTTAGGGATATTAAATGAACTTGGATTATATTGATATAACCAAATTCCTCAACAAAGATAAACTTTGTTTTGATTATCTTCAAAAGAATGCAGTATATGAAGGGGCTGAAAGATATTACTTTGATAGGTGCAATAAACTTGAAGTTTGGTATATGGAAGCATCAAATCAAGTGAGAATAAAAGGAAGCATTCCTTATTTTATCAATGGGCATAATTTCTATTCATCCTATCAGGATTGGATTGAAGGCCTGGAATATCTTCAGGGATGCTTACAGATTAATATATTTTCAGGATTAGTTAAATGCTTTGAATTTGGCACTATTCAGGAAATTCCATTCCCTGAATCAGATTTTCTTAGGAATCATATCAGGGTTAAGGGAATGCAAACAAAGGAATATCATAAAGGAAATATATTAACAGGAAAAGAATTTGATTCCTCAGCCCTGAAGATAAAGCTTTATGATGCTTCAAGAAATATAAAAAACAAGCTTACAAAGCCCATAAGAGAAGAAATAAGCAAGGTTTATTCCTGGGATATGGAAAAGCATTATATCAAGATAGAAAACCATTACAAGAAGCCTGAAGCCATTTTCAGAGGGGATATTTACCTGAATGAATTGCTTACTTCCCAATTTCAGCAAAATTTGAAGAATGAACTTCTTTTATCATATAACAGAATCATGAAAACAGGAAATTCAATCATGCCCAGCCATAAGGCTGATATTAATGCTGGAACTATCCCTTTAATGATATTGAAGGAACTTGAATCAGTTTATAGTTTCAATACTGAAGAATTGATTAAATCAAAGCTGAAAGCCATTCCTGAAGATATTTTTTCCTTAGCTGATAGAAAAGCAAGGCTAAGAACAATAAGGGATAACTTAAAAAAGATAAGCCTTCAGGAGCAAAGTAAATATGATATTAAGTTATTTCTTCAGGCAAAAATTGAATCTCAAGGAATACTCTTAGAACAAAAAATCTCATCAAATTAACTTTTCATATAAAAGAAGAAGGGCAGAATATTTTCAAGAAGTATAGAAGATGATTATTAATAATAAGCTGTTAGAATATTATTGTTTTGATTTTAATTACTAAATTTATAGACTTAGCAATTTAAAAATCAAACTCATGATTATTTTTTGGTGGATAATTCTCAGTATAGTAATTGGAATTATTGGAAGTTACAGAAAAATTGGTGGTTTCTGGGCTTTTGTTATTTCAATTCTTCTTAGTCCTATTATTGGATTTATTGTTGTATTGTTTTCAAAATCCAAAAAACAAGAAGAATATGAGAAGAAGTTATTAGAGGTGCAAATAGAACAAAAAGATAAAATGGAGGAAATCAAAGCAAACTTCAATAAGAAATCTATTCCTGATGAATTAGATAGAATCAAAAAAATGAAAGATGCTGGACAGCTAACTGAAGAAGAATATCAAAAAGCCAAAGAAAAGATTATCTTTTCAAATGAATAGATTGAAGGGAAGGTGTTTTATATATGATGAAAATGGGGAAGAAATCTTATCCTTATGAAAGAAATGAATCAGGCTGAGGAATGGAACTTAGAACTTCCAGAATGGGATCTTGATATTCCTGATTGGAATATTGAATTTCCAGAATGGGAAATAAATCTTCCAGAATGGGAATTGATTCTGTAACACTAAAAAAGGAAGATAAACAAGCTTTATCCTTAAGGATTTAGGTTATTTTATAACTTCAGGAATATGGGAAGACCTTCAACAGGGGCATTAACAACAGGTGAAGCCTTAAGAATTGAACTAAGCTATCTTTTAAAAAATGGTTATATTCAAAAGTGGGATCATATCATTTCTGGCTTAAGGTGGACAAATGGCAGTTCTATTCAATTTGAAAGTAATCTGGAAACTTCTCAGCCTTACATAAGATTATTTTATCAAAACACAAACAATTACAATGGAGAAGTGACAAATCATGATTATAAGATTGAACTTACTTCAATTCCCAGCAACTTGGGAAGGGGGAAAATACTTTATTTTATTTGTCCCGTAACAGGAAACAGGGCAAGGATTCTTTATAAATGTTATGGAAGCCTAATCTGGAAAAGCAGAAAAGCATATAACAAAAGGATATACTATTCTTCCCAGCAATGCAGTAAACTCAGTTATCATAATACAAGATATTGGACTTTAGAAAAAGAACTTGAAAGATGCATGGAAAGAAGCAAGAAAAACCATTATCAAGGAAATGAAACCAGGCTGAGGAAAAGAATTAAGCTTCTTGAAGAAAAGAAAAATTATCATGATTGGGCAAGATGGGTTTTCCTTCCCAAAGCCTTGTTAAAGGGGCTTTCTCCTACTGAAGTTAAATTACTTCAAGAAGGACTTTAAACCTGAAATATTTTTAGTTATTTTTTAGTTATAAAATATTAAAGCCCTATAATTAATTAATATATAGGGCTTTATTTCATCTTGTTTGTTGACCCACCTGGGCTCGAACCAGGACTCTGCGGAACCAAAATCCGACGTGTTACCAGTTACACCATGGGTCAATGTTTTTAAACTGACGCTGCAAAACTATAAAAAATATTGATTTTTTTAAATACAAAGGTTAAGCCTCTGTATTATACATGTATATTAATTCTGCTTCGAAAGGAAGCGGCCATAAAATTCATCATTCATTTCATCCACCTCAACAAACCTGAACGGACAATCAATAAGAGATCTCAGGATTGATCCCAGTTCACGCATATCATCATCTCCATGTTCATAATACCATGTTACCTCAGCATTCTCAGCAGCTTTATCTTCTTCAGATAATCGCTTCAGAAAAATATAAAGCCATTTTATCGATCCTGTATTTATATATTCAAAGCCCAGATCGACTTTGATACTGCCGGACCAGGCTTTCAGGAATTCCGATATCCATTCGAACCCCGGTCTGTAGAAATGTGAGGGATTCTCGATTATCGACCTCCCCATAACAAAAATCCTGCCCGGTTCCAGAACTATCCAGGGAGATCTTTTTGTCGGTTCTATGGATAATTTTTCAGGATATGTCATTAAAATTTCCTTAATTAACTTCAACCCGTATAAACGACTTTATATAAATGGAATCAGAAACAGTAACGTGCAAAATTATAAAAGATTCGTGTCTTTACAAAATATATGAAGAATTACCTTATTATTTCATAGTTGTAAGTGCCTAAAGTGACCTAAAGTGCCTAGAGTGCGTTCTGGTCGAATAATGTCGGTTCAGGTTCTTCCCATAGTGACGGATGTTCATTTTCAAACCGTTGCAGTATGGTTTTTATTAATGTAACCCGTAAAAACTCTGATTTGTTTTTAATCCTGTAACGACTGCAATAAACGCCGAAAGCCTTCATTTCCCTGCTGTTAAGCATAACTGACAACCTGCTGGTCCGTCGCAGCTTTTCATCCTTATATGCTGAATGTCTCACCTTTGGGTGATTTCTGATTTGATGGCTAATTTAGAAAATAGCTAAAGGATACCTGTATTTTCAAAAAAGAGTTTTTGAACAAAACAAAAAAAGCCAGGATATAATTCCCTGGCTTTTTTATAGTTACTTTATTAACAACTTTATTACACCCCCCTTGATCCTCCCTGAAAGGGGGGAAAATTTCCCGATTTACGCCAAATTTCCATTACCCGCATCCTTTTCTCCCCTTCAAGGGGAGATCCCGCGCAGCGGGAGAGGGGTATGATCCTCATTCCGGATATTATCTCAATAAATCGTCTTTTTATGCCTTTCCTGCACTTCCCAGTACGTTTACTACCTTATGTTTGTAGAGCTCCTTAAGTTTTTCGCGTGCCGGGCCCAGGTAATTACGCGGATCAAATTCCCCGGGTTTTTCTGCCATTACTTTTCTGATTGCAGCTGTCATGGCAAGACGACCATCACTGTCAATATTAATTTTACAAACAGCTGAAGAGGCAGCTCTTCTCAGCTGATCTTCCGAAACACCTGCAGTATTTTCCATTTTCCCTCCATACTTATTGATCTCATCCACTATGTCCTGTGGTACTGAAGAAGCTCCGTGAAGAACGATCGGGAAACCGGGTATACGTATTTCACACTCTTCAAGGATATCGAAACGCAGAGGAGGAGGCAATTCTCCCGGTTTTACCTTGAATTTGAAAGCTCCGTGTGAAGTGCCGATTGATATGGCCAGTGAGTCAACACCTGTATTCTTTACAAAGTCCTCAACTTCCTCAGGCCTTGTATAGGATGAATGTTCAGCTGATACTTCATCTTCGATGCCTGCAAGGACACCAAGTTCTCCTTCAACAGTCACATCAAACTGATGGGCATACTCCACTACCTGCCTGGTCAGTCTTATGTTTTCTTCATAGGAGAAATGCGAACCATCGATCATAACTGATGAAAATCCGGTTTCAATACACGATTTGCAGGTCTCAAAGCTATCTCCATGATCAAGATGCAGTACGATGGGAATACTATATCCCAATTCTTTTGCATACTCCACTGCACCTTTGGCAAGATACTGAAGTAAAGTCTGGTTTGCATATTTGCGTGCACCTTTTGAAACCTGCAGAATGACCGGAGATTTAGTCTCCACACAGGCACTTATAATGGCCTGTAACTGTTCGAGATTATTGAAATTAAATGCAGGGATCGCATATTTTCCCTTCATTGCATTTATAAACAATTCCCTCGAATTCACTAATCCTAATTCTTTATAATGTAACATATTTTTAAGTGTTTTTAAATAGGCCGCACAAGATAGTCATTTTTAAATTCAGCATCAAAAATAATGATATGCAATTATCTTTTAAATAAAACTGAACCGTTAATTGAACAGAATATTTATCTTCGTAGTCCGTTAAAAAAGTCTGACCGGCGATGGTTTTTACATTTCCGGAACTGAATTTTTTAAGAAAAACAATGATAATTCGTTGCAGACGTAATAAATCAATTATTCAGATGAAAAAGATACTGATTTTAATGATTGCCTTTTTTTCTGCATCGTCGGGATTTATCCGTTCGCAGGAAAAAGTCTGGACACTTGAAGAATGCATTAAGTATGCAATCGACAATAATATACAGATAAAACAGCAGATCTTACAGACCAGATTTCAGGAAAATACACTTGAACAGTCAAAACTGAATCTTCTTCCAAGCCTGAACGGGCAGGCTTCTCACAATTACTCATTCGGAAGAGCTCTTGATGAAACTACATATGAATTCACGGATAATCAGAATATCCAGTCGAATAATTTCTATGCAGGGGGAAGTATGAATCTTTTCAATGGTCTTCAGAACTATAATACAATTCAGAAAAATAAATATCAGCTGCTTGCAAGCGAACTTGATCTTGAGAGCATTAAAGACAATATATCCCTGAATATTGCCCTGGCATATCTGCAGATACTTCTTAACAGCGAACTTGTCAGCACAACTGACAGTCAGCTCCAGATAACCAGGCAGCAGATAGTAAAAACCCGGAAGATGTATGAAGCAGGAAGTATTGCAAAAGGTAATCTGCTTCAGATAGAAGCTCAGGCAGCAAGTGAGGAATTGCAGCTTATCAATATAAAAAACCAGCTGGATATTTCATACCTGACACTTACCCAGATGCTTGAACTTCACTCACCTGAAGGTTTTAAAATACTGACTCCGGTTATTTCAATAGACACAACCACTGCCATTACCGGAAATGTAGATGAAATATTTAACCAGGCACAGTCATTAAGACCCGAAATCAAAAGTGCCGAGATGAAGCTCACTGTAAGCGAATATGATCTGAAGATAGCCAACGGAGCAAGAAGTCCGAGGTTATCGCTGAACCATTCTTTCAATACCCGGTTTTCAGACATAGCAATTAAACCAAGCAATATATCTGAAAAATATACATTTTCTGAGCAGCTTAATGATAATATTAACTACGGGGTGGGTTTTTCTCTTAATATCCCGATTTTGAATGGCTGGCAGGTTAATAAAAACATTGCCAATTCAAAGCTTAATATAGAAAACAGCCGCTACACTCTTGAGGCAGAAAAGAAAAGACTTTACAAAACCATTCAGCAATCATATGCTGATGCTGTGGCAGCCCTTAAGAAATTCAGTGCCAGTATGAAAGCTGTCACATCGATGGAGGAATCCTTCAGATATACCGAACAGAAATTCAATGTCGGAATGGTTACTCCGGTTGATTATAATGCTGCTAAAACCCAGTTACTTGCAGCCCAGTCTGATATGGCACAATCAAAATATGAATTTATCTTCAAGACCAAGGTCCTTGATTTCTATAAAGGATTGCCCCTTAATCTGAATCAAATATCCAATTCTTCATCAATTTCAAAATGAAAAACAATAAAATATTAAAGATCCTGATTGCTGTCGTTGTTATACTCCTGATCTTTGCCGTTATAGGTAAAAAGGCCGGATGGTTTGGTAAAGCAGCAACTGTGAAAGTGGCAGTTGAAAATGCGGAAAGACGTATGATAACCGAAACGATAACTGCCAACGGGAAAATACAGCCTGAGAAAGAAGTTAAAATAACCCCTGATGTCTCCGGGGAAATTGTAGAACTGACAGTCAAGGAAGGCGATCAGGTAACAAAAGGTCAGCTGCTTTTAAGGATCAAACCTGATATTTATATATCACAAAGAGACCGTAGCATTGCAGCCATAAGTTCTGCCCGTGCACGGCTCGCCCAGGCAGAAGCCCAGTTTAAACAAACTGAGTTATCTTATAAAAGGACGAAACAGCTTTTTGAAGAGCAGACCATTTCCAAATCTGAATATGAACAGGCTGAAGCATCCTATAATGTTGCCAAAGCCGAAGTTGATGCCGCAAGATTTTCTGTTGTCAGTTCAGAAGCATCCCTGAAGGAAGCAAATGAAAACCTTGTTAAGACATCAATCTATGCACCCATGGACGGTACTGTTTCCATGCTTCTTGTGGAACTTGGAGAAAGGGTTGCCGGGACGAATCTTATGGCGGGAACAGAAATACTCCGTATTGCTGATCTCTCCAGAATGGAAGCACAGGTTGAAGTCAATGAGAATGATATTGTCAGAGTCAGCCTTGGAGATACTGCACTTATCGAAGTTGATGCATACCTTGATGAGAAATTTAAGGGGATTGTTACTGAGATAGCCAATTCCGCGAAAACAACAGGTGTTTCAGCCGATCAGGTTACAAATTTCGATGTAAAAATCTTCATCCTTCCTGAATCGTATATTAAAATGGCTTCAGAGGGTATTAATCCCTTCAGGCCCGGAATGTCGACAACCGTTGAGATACAGACTGAAACAAAAGAAAGGATACTCACAGTACCCATACAGGCAGTCACTACCCGGATGGATACCTCAGAGGTAAGTGTCAGAGCCTCAAAAGATGATCTGCGGACACTCGTCTTTGCCACTGACGGAGAATATGCACTGGCCCGAGATGTTAAAACAGGGATACAGGACAATAATTACATTGAGATTATTTCAGGTCTTGAAGACAGTGCAAGGATCATTTCAGCACCCTTCAGTGCGATCAGTAAAAAATTGTCAGACAGTACTCTTATAGAAATAGTTAAAAAAGATGATCTGTTCAAGGATCAGTAATATTTCTGAATCTACATATCTGCAATGATCCTCTGCATTGAAACAGCCACTGATCTGTGTTCTGTAGCGTTGTGTCATGA
Organism: uncultured Rikenellaceae bacterium; assembly: GCA_964421975.1. Lineage (GTDB taxonomy): Bacteria > Bacteroidota > Bacteroidia > Bacteroidales > VadinHA17 > LD21. Next base: position 27,202 of record CAYQZL010000017.1, on the reverse strand, counting down.
TAACAGGATCCTTTCGCTTAAGGAAGGTGAAGAGGGACGAACACATGCATCACGCCTTACAATTTACATTCAGGAAATCCTGATAAGCAATGGTATTGATGTTAAAAAGCTTGATGCTGTTGCTGTCAGCAAAGGACCAGGTTCGTATACCGGTCTCAGAATAGGAGTTTCATCAGCAAAAGGTATTGCATACGGCGCTTCTGTTCCACTGATCGGAATCGATACAACTCTTTCAATGTTCCACGGATTCCGGGAATCATATAAAGAAAAATATAACTTCACGCAAAAGGATCTCTTCTGCCCCGTTCTGGATGCCAGGAGAATGGAGGTTTATTCAGCTGTCTTCAGCCCGGATGGCCGAACAGTAAGGAATATTAAAGCAGAAATAATGAATGAAGAATCTTTCAGTGAATATTCTGATTCCCGGAGATTGTTTTTATTTGGAGATGGTGCAGATAAATGCAAAAATGTTCTAAAAAGGGAAAATATAATCATCGAAACCGGATACAGGATATCTGCATCATCAATGTGCCGGCCGGCAACAAAAGCATTTTCACAACAACATTTTGAAGATGTGGCATATTTTGAACCATTTTATCTGAAAGATTTTTTAACTTCGAAGCCTGTTAAAAATATCCTGGGGAATTATTTGGTCTGAAAATTGTCACTGCCTCTGAAAAAGCTAATGAAGAAATTTTTTTTGATCTCAGTTGCATTAATTCTATTCCTTTCTTCTGCCGGAGGACAGGTAAAAGCTTATCAGCCCGGGGAAAAAATTTCTTATTCAATCCATTATGGTTTTATAACCGGAGGAGAAGCCATCCTGGAACTCAATACCGATACACTGGCAGGGAAAAAAATGTGGCATTCAAGGCTGACCGGCAGAACTCTGGGGATCGTTGATGCACTTTTCAAAGTCCTGGATATTTATGAAAGTTATATGGATCCCGTTTCTGAATTACCTGTAAGATCAGTAAGAAATATTAGCGAAGGCAATTATAAAAGATATAATATTGTGGATTTCGATCACACAACAAGAAATGATTCCGCAATAATCACAAGCGATCTGACCGGAATTCATGTCACCCAGCCCGGAATCCATGATATACTTTCCTGCTTTTACTGGTTCAGGAACCATATTCTGCCCAATATTGACAGCATAAAAAAAGGTGAAATGATAACCATTATGACATGGTTCACCGACGAGCTTTACCCGATCCAGATGCGTTATATTGGTATCGAAGAGGTTAAAACCAGGGCAGGCAGGATCAAATGTCACAAATTCAATCCGGTAACTGAAAAAGGCAGATTATTCAAAACCGAAGAAGATGTATCCTTCTGGTTTTCTTCTGATAAAAATTTCCTGCCAGTTAAAATACGATTTGATATATTTGTCGGTGCATTTATTGTTGATCTTGAAAGTTACGAGGGACTTATATTTCCTCTTGAGATAAAAAAGAAATAATAAGAAAAGAAACAGTAGAATTTTATGGCAACCACTGCAGATTTCAGGAACGGACTGGTTATTGAATATAACAATGACCTTTATACCATCATTCAGTTTCAACACGTTAAACCCGGTAAAGGACCAGCCTTTGTAAGAACAAAGCTTAAAAACATAAAAACAGGGAGAGTTCTGGACAATACTTTTTCGTCAGGAGTAAAAGTAAATGTTGCCAGAGTTGAACGAAGACCTTATCAGTATCTTTATAAAGATGAAATCGGATACTACTTCATGCATCTTGAGACTTTTGAACAGATCCATGTTGAGGAACATGTGATAGACTCTCCCGAATTTCTGCTTGAAAGTCAGCATGTAGAAGTTGTTGTACATGCAGATACCGAGAATGTCCTATCGGTTGAACTTCCTCAATTCGTTGTACTGGAAGTAACATATACAGAGAAAGGTTTAAAAGGAGATACAGCAACCAATGCCTATAAGCAGGCAACACTTGAAAATGGTTCTGTGATCATGGTTCCTCTATTTATCAATAACGGTGATAAGATTAAAGTTGATACACACGACCGATCTTATATAGAGCGTGTTAAAGGCTGATAAAACAATAAAATGAAAACTCCGGGCGACAGGTTAAAGATTACCAGGTTCAAGCTGGATGCATTGCTTGACATAACATTGTCGATCAATGCTAATCTCCCCACGGAGGCACTCCTTTCAAAATATGAGTCAATACTCAGGGATAATCTGGGTATTGGCAAGATCCTTATCTTCAAACGCTCCGATAACTGGGAGTGCCTTCTGAACGGTGGATTCCCGAAAGAATACGAAAGCCTCGATGTCGAGGAAAAACTGCTGGGTTTTGAAGAAATAACATATGTATCAGCCGATATGGATTTCAGGGGTGTCGACATTATTGTACCTGTCTTTAACAATAGTGTACACATCGCCTTCCTTTTTATAGGTGATATTGAAGAAGAAGGTGAAGGCATGAGTCCTGTTCTGAAACATCTTAATTTCATTCAGACAATTTCCAACATAATAATAGTCGCGATAGAGAATATCCGGCTCCAGAAAGAGAGATTAAGGCAGGAAGCCCTGAAAAAGGAGCTGGAACTTGCGGCCAGGATGCAAAAGATGCTTATTCCCGATAATCGTCATTTGCCACGCCGGCCGGAAATTTCAGTTTATGGGTTTTATTATCCTCATTATGAAGTTGGCGGTGATTATTACGATTGCATAAGGTTGTCCGAAACAAAAACAGGATTCTGTATTGCCGATGTATCTGGAAAAGGAATATCTGCTGCCATGCTTATGTCGAATTTTCAGGCAAGCTTCAGAGCTCTGTTTTCAGCTGAATCTAACCTTGAGGACCTGATACACAGGCTTAATACAATAGTGGTCGCGAATGCCGCCGGTGAAAAATTCATCACATTTTTTGTAGGCCGGTATGATCATAAAACAGGCACTCTGGAGTATGTAAACGCCGCACATACTGCGCCGGTCACCTATAACACAACTAGCGGTGAAATTGGTTTTCTCAATACTACCTGTGTAGGGGTAGGAATGCTCGACAGCATACCTCAGATCAAAAAAACATCCGTTCAGATAAAGGGTCATTTTAAGATAGTATGTTATACCGACGGACTTTCAGAACTGAAAGATGATAATGGCTTTGAGACCGGCCCTAAAGAAATAATAAATTTTATTTCCAATGATCTCCCGGTTGAACAGAATATGAAGGATATGCTAAGTTATATGGGCATTCCCGACTCAAATCCCTATCTTTTTGATGATGTATCAATACTTGCAGCTGATCTGCGGTGAATACTCAGACAAACCTCAGAAGGAAATAATTTTTCTTCCCCTTCTGGATCAGAAGATACTTATTGTTTAACAGTGAATTTTCTCTGATTATACTTTCAGAATCATCAATCTTCTCCTTATTCAGACTGACCCCACCTCCCTGTATCATTCTTCTGAGCTCTCCCCTGGAACTGAATACCTGTGAATGTTCCGCACATAAAGAAGTAATTGTAGCACCCTGGCTGAGTATTTCCCGTTTAATGTCAAATGTGGGAACACCCTCAAATACTGACAGAAAAGTACTTTCGTTCATTTTTCTGAGAGTTTCAGTTGTACCCTTCCCGAAAAGTATCTGCGATGCTTCCACAGCAGCCTGATATTCATCCCGCGAATGAACCATTACCGTAACCTCTTCGGCAAGTCTTTTCTGAAGAAGCCTTTCGTGTGGGCTGAGATTATGGTTTTCAATCAGGTTTTCAATCTCCTCCCTGCTGATAAGGGTGAATATCTTTATATATCTTGCTGCATCTTCATCCGATACATTAAGCCAGAACTGATAAAAATGATATGGAGAAGTTTTCTCCGGGTCAAGCCATACATTACCCGATTCGGTCTTTCCGAATTTTGTACCATCCGATTTTGTGATCAGCGGACAGGTCAGTGCATATGCCTCCCCTCCCGATTTACGCCTGATGAGCTCGGTCCCGGTTACAATATTCCCCCACTGGTCCGATCCGCCCATTTGTAATTTACAGCCATATTCATTAAACAGATGAAGGAAATCATATCCCTGTACAAGCTGGTAAGAAAACTCCGTGTAAGACATACCTTCCCTGGAATCTGAGGACAACCGCTTTTTTACAGAATCTTTCGACATCATGTAATTAACGGTTATATGTTTCCCTATATCACGGATGAAAGTGAGAAAAGAAAATTCCTTCATCCAGTCATAATTATTGACCATAAGGGCTCTGTTCTTTCTGTCAGGATTGAAATCAAGGAATTTTGCAAGTTGTTTCTTTATTCCCTCCTGATTCTTTTTAAGAGTATTCTCATCAAGCAGGTTCCTTTCTTCCGATTTACATGACGGATCTCCGATCATGCCGGTCGCCCCGCCCACGAGGGCTACCGGAATATTTCCCGCCCTCTGAAAATGAACCAGCAACATTACCTGTACCATATGTCCGATATGAAGAGAATCAGCAGTAGGATCAAAACCAATATAACCGGTGGCCATCTCTTTTTCCAGCATCTCTTCTGTTCCTGGCATTATATCATGGATCATTCCTCTCCATCTGAGTTCTTCAACAAAATTCATAAGTGTAATTTTTGAGAGATGCAAATATAGCAAAGAGGATTAAATTGACACTTCCCTGGATTCACGTTCTGTCTCAGGTTTTTTTTCAGGCTCTTCCCCTGGCTTCTTCTTAAATCTTTCAAAGCTACGGTTGTAACCACCTTCGCCTATAACAGGGAAAATAGTCGGAGCGATATCTGCAACCGGATTATAAAATCTTGACTGTTCTATTGCCTGTTCCGGTAAAAATGGACGACGGGCATCAATTGCATTCAGGATCGCGAAGAAAACACTGAGGATAAGGACAGATTTGAAAAAGCCGAATACCATTCCCAGCAATCTGTTCATGAAGCCCAGTGAAGCTGCATCAATAATTTTGTCAGCAATTATTCCGATAAAATGAATTATTATAACAATTACTCCGAAGGTGATGATAAATGCAATTATTCCGACATATTGCCCTGACATATCAAACCATTCATAAAGCTTTCCTGCAGTGAAAGAAGAAAATTTTATTGCACCCCATATTCCCAGAATCAGCGCGGCGAGAGCTGCCACTTCTCTTACCAGCCCGTCTGTAAAACCTCTGATAATTGCAATTATCAGTATAACTACTATTATAAGATCGATCCAGTTCATATCGTGGAAAATGAATTTGTGAAAGTATGAAACAATCGGGAGTTATCAAAATGTAATGAGGGGCAGGGGTATAAAGGCGCAGCGGCTAAGTAGTTTCCGGGTGTTATGTGTTACGGTGTTACGGCGTTACGGTGTTACGGCGTTATGGTATTACGGTGTTACGGCGTTATGGCGTTATGGTGTTATGGCGTTATGGCGTTATGACGTTATGACGTTATGACGTTAAGGTGTTATGGCGGCCATGTGGAACGGGATAAGGATTTTAGGTGTGGGAAAAAATATAAAGTATTTCCGGAAATATTAACAATTATCTTATTGATATTGTGCATATTAATGTGTTATTAACAATTTCTTGCCTGAAGGTTGATCTGTCCGCGATATTACTTTTCCTAAATTTATGTCCGGAAACGGTAGTAATACTGTTTTGGGTTTGAAAGTCATAGTCTTATCTGAAGTATTCTAAAATTATTTATGATGCACCCTGGAAATTTTTGCCGGGTAGAAATGATCCTTTATAAAAAAGGATTCCACGGCTATTTCTTGAATAAATGTGTTATGATCCTGTTATTAATCCTTTTGATCCTGGGATCATTTTCAGCATCCGGCCAGAGTCTGGCACGTTCATCCCTCAGTTCGATCGGATCGTCTTTTTCAGAAAACGGATTTATACTGAGGCAAACAATAGGCCAACCCTCCAACACTCTTATATTCAAAAATGGGGAAGTCACATTAAGACAGGGATTTCAGCAGGCTCTGGCGGGCGAAAATATTTACCAGGCACTTGATCCGCTTGATTTTAAGCTGTCTCCAAACCCTGCCAGGGACAAAACTCTAATTGAGTTCACCGAAGAAATAAAGGATTACACGATCACAATTTATAACCTGACGGGAACTCCGCTTGCCGTGATTCAGGGGCAGGAACTTTTGTCCCGCTGGCTGGATTTAAAGAGCTATCCTGAAGGTATGTACATTATTAAAATAACATCCGGAAAGCTGACCGGATCCAAGAAACTAATTCTAAATCATTAAGTTATCAATTGTTTAAAATAATCAAAGCCGGTAAAAGATGAAAAGAACCATAAGTCTTCTGGTATTAATTATGTGTTTTCTGTCACTTAGTGCTCAGAACAAGATCGGGGTCTCATTCAGCCAGACATATTCAACATTCAGATTTAAAGATTCAGACGGAGAAGTCGAGGATCTGAAATACACAATAAAATACGGGTATGGTCTCATCTGGCAACAGGAAATTCTTGAAAGTGTTTTTGTGGAAGGATCATTATCTTATAACTGCAAGGGAGCAACTTCAACTCTGGGCGTTCAGAAGCTTGACTGGATGTTACAATATGTAAATGCAGGTGTAAGCGCCGGTTATAAAATGACCATCGGAAGGCTATCACCTCAGGGAGGTGCGGGATTATACTATGGCAGACTGCTAAAAGCTGAACAATCTATCGGATCTGATTATTTCGATCTTATAGAAACCGACTATATAAGGAAGAGTGATTTCGGAGCAAACCTTTTTGCCGGTATCGGATATGATTATTCTGATAATGGTTCAGTATTCGTCAGACTAAATGAGACTGTCGGCCTTTTACAACTCGAAAAAAATGAACAATCAACTCAAAGGATGTTCAACAGGACATTTTCAATTCAGCTTGGATTATTTTTTACGATACAATAAATAATACCTGATCAAAATGAGAAAAAAACTCTGTTTCCTGCTGTTTATTTTGTTCACTTCAATATCAGTATCCGGGCAGATTGCCGATGGGATTACCTATCAGGCTGTTGCACTGGATGATAAAGGCAAAGAGATTGCCGGCCATGACATTAACGGCCTGATTATCCATAGCAAGCAGATCAGTGTCAGATTTTCGATTTTAAGTGGTTCACCTGAAGGAGAACTGTTATATAAAGAGGTCCATTCAACCTATACTGATCCGCACGGTCTGTTTACTCTGGTAATCGGCCACGGAGATGTTTCTCCCGATGGCCTCCATCAGAAGCTTACTGACATTAACTGGGGAGCCGATAAGCTCTTCCTTATGGTAGAAATCGACATACGCAGCAAGGGTGATTATAAGGTAATGGGAATACAGCAGATGATGGCTGTCCCTTTTGCATTTCACTCCCTGAGCAGCAGTACAATAAAATATGATGACATTCTGAACTCTCCCACCCTGTCAACCGTGGCAACAACCGGTAACTATCTTGATCTGGTCAATTTACCGGTAACATTCGATGGTAATTATGACAATTTATCGAATAAACCTTTTATACCGGTAAAGACCAGTGATCTTGATAATGATGCAGGATTCCTGAAGGATTTTACAGAAATGGATCCTGTTTGGGTCGCCGCCTCAGCTAATTATTATACCGGATCAGATCTGCAGACAGCAGGTGCATCAAGGATCCATTTCCTGAATATAACAAACAGGCCCACCACTCTTGCAGGATATGGAATAACTGATGCCATGAGCAAATCATCTCCTGCAAATTCAATCAGTACTTCAAATATTTCAAACTGGAATATGGCATTCAGCTGGGGTAATCATACGGGATTATACCGGCTATCAACCTGGATTCCTGCCTGGAATGAAATTACTGCAAATCCCTTTACCATAACATCCCCCTCAAATAATCAGCTTTTGAGATACAATTCTTCCACAGGCAAATGGCAGAACTGGACCCCGAATTACCTGACCGGTTATACTGAAACAGATCCTCTCTGGTCATCTGCATCGGTTAATTATTATACTAAAACAAACCTGCAGTCAAGCGGCAGTGCTCTGGTTCATTTCAACAATATAATCAGCAGACCGACAACTATTACCGGATACGGGATAACTGATGCGATGAGAACTTCCCATCCCGCAAATAATATTACAGGCACCAATATTGCAAACTGGAATAATGCTTTCACCTGGGGAAGCCATATCGGATTATACCGGCCTGTCACCTGGGTACCATCCTGGAATGACCTTGCTGCAAATCCGTTTACAATAACTGCGCCGGCAAATAACCAGATCCTGAAATATAATTCTGCTACCGGGAAATGGCAGAACTGGACCCCAGACTTCTTGACATATTATGCTGAAAGTGATCCTGTTTTTATGGCGTGGAATAAAAGTACCGGAATAACAATCTCTTCATCCCAGGTTAATGACTTCCAGGAAAGCGTGACCAATAACCCTGTTGTAATTACGAATAGCACGAAAAACAGTTATCCTGTGGCTGACGCTGAAAAACTTGTCGGAATTGCACCAGGTGCAGAAGTCAATGTCAATGCTGACTGGAATGCAACAAGCGGTGACGCTCAGATATTAAATAAACCAACACTTGCTACAGTGGCTACTTCAGGTATTTATTCTGATCTTTATGGCCTCCCGACCATTCCTACCCAATACACCGATGCTATGGCGGATCTGAGGGTTGTCTCAGGAATAACAGGGAAGGTGGATAAGGTAGCCGGAATGGGATTATCAACCAATGATTACACTACTGCTGAAAGGAATAAGCTTGCAGGGATAGCATCAGGTGCAGAGGTTAATGTGAATGCAGATTGGAATGCCGCAGGCGGTGACGCTCAGATATTAAACAAACCAACCCTTTCAGCAGTGGCAATAACCGGAATTTTTACAGATTTAAATCAGGTTCCAACAACACTGACAGGATACGGAATTACAGATGCAATGGGGATCTCGTCACCAGCGTATGGAATTACTTCAACGCATATTTCAAACTGGGATACGGCATTCAGCTGGGGAAATCATGCGAATGCAGGATATACTATACTCCCCTCTCATACAGGGAATAATGGAAAATTCTTATCAACTAATGGATCTACATTGTCCTGGAATAGTTTATCGGCGGTTGCTTTAAGTGGTAATTATAATGATCTTATTAACAAACCACTTCTGAATGGTTCGGAAACCAGAGTTATAGCTGGATCAAATGTCATTGTAACTGGTACAGGCACAAATACAAACCCATATATAGTTAGCTCTTCAGGAGGAGGATCCGGTGGCTTTACCCATTATATCGGAGAACAATATGGTGGAGGAGTAGTTTTTCACGTTTACCGTGATGCCCTTGGACAAGAGCATGGTTTAATTGTTTCAATCTATGAACAGGGATATGCCCCGTGGGGCTTGGGAGGATATGATGTGCCAGATTGTGAAAGTACCTGGAACGGTCTTGCTAATACAACTGCTATTGTAAATTCCGGGTGTCTTGCCACTGATGCTGCAGGATTATGCGACAACTATAGTTATGATGGTTTCGATGACTGGTACTTGCCATCTTTTTCAGAGTTAAACATATTATGGAATAATTTGTTTAACGTGAATAAAGCTCTTTCCTCAGAACCAATATTCGGTCAGGAATTAAGACTAGCTCGCTATTGGTCCTCTACAGAGGGTACTCCAGATCATGCATGGGTAATGACATTTACAAGTGGTGGTGATCCATATGATCAACTTCATAGTGGCACATCAAAATCCTCGAATTTTGCTGTTAGGGCGGTTAGATCTTTTTAAATTCTGAATATTGAAGGAATCTTTTTTGAGCAAATGCCTTCCCTGAACCAGATTTAAGGTATTTCTCAAATTCATATGCTTTGTATTTGTTGAGGATTGCAGAATAAAAAACAAGGGTGACTGGTAATCTGTCTTTTGTGTAAGTATTTTCTCCTTTGAAATGGCGGTTTATCCGATCATCCAGATCTGATGTACAACCTGTATAAAAAATATTATCGGCACACTTTAAAATATATACAAACCACATAGTTACAGCGATGACAGATGCTTCATCAGGTATCTTGTCAGATTAACAAATGAAACATATAATCAAAAATAAAAATAATTATTCAGAGACAAAAATATATACGTTTTTAATGCGGGCTTCAGTGGGCTGCGACCACCGAAGCCCGAGGAAGGTTTGGCGGTACAAAGGCCTCTATAAAAAGGCAAAGTCCTGCTACGCCAAGGCTTCGGAGGGCGAAGGTGGACCCAGCTGGGATCGAACCAGCGACCCCCTGATTATGTGTCAGGGAGTGGAAAATAGTAAATAACAAATCATTTATAAATTCTTCCCATGAAATAAATTTGGATCCTTATTAAGATACTCATGAAAAGATCAATCCCGTATAGTACTGTAGTTCAATCTTATTATTATATATGTTCGACTCCCGCCAGAAAAAATTAGATGAACTATTGATTCAATAACTTGAATAATAGATTTAAGGTTAGATAGTGATGGTATGGGTAACCTATTAGAAATGTATGTAGAATGAATGTATTAAGAAAAATCATCAGTAAATATCTGTAATGCAGGTGATAATAAAATTAGATCGTGGACCTGACGGTTCTATTTAACTTTATGTCAAAATAACACATTAAAGGTTATTATATGCCTACCATTTCATTATGAGTTTTTATCATCTTGGGACAAATGTGGGGAAACAACCTTATAAATGAAAACGTAATCAACTGATATATTGCTGATTGCTTATCAATCTGGTAGTCCCACCAGGAATCGAACCTGGATTTAAGGTTTAGGAAACCTCCGTTCTATCCATTGAACTATAGGACCGGATGTGAGTGCAAAAATATAGCTTTTTATCGTCAATGCAAATAATCAGCAGAAATGCTATTTACTGGTCTGTGAAGTAAGTTGATTTTTTGTATCCCTGAATTGTATCATAAATTGTATCCCTAATTTTAATCTGGGTTATTGTACTCTAAAAGCATTAGTCTCAGAAGTCAGTCTTGGGTTCTCTCTCCAATTGAGTAAATCATTTGTCCTATAACAGCAAGCACTTTCTGGAGTTTTTTTTATCCATATTATCATGAAATATAAATGAAAAACATTTATATTTCATGAAAAACACTTAAAAAGTGGATGTTTTTATGAAAAAGGATTACGAAACGATCTGGCCTGTGAAAAACGATTATCAAAACAGCCAATTGTCAGTTTACTGCCATTCCTTCAGGAATTCTTTAAACAGATGTGTTTTATGATGATCATTTAATAGCGGATCCCATATGTGCGATTTAAAACGTGGGACTATAACAATAATGGTTTGTAATTACATTTATTATACATGAAATCCCCGGTACTAAGAATAATTTCTGTACCTTTTGCGTAAAAAATAAATTCAGATGGATCAAAAAATTAAATTAAAACAGGAAGAAAACCGTATTCTTTCCATAGATTTTTTCAGGGGTTTTACAATGTTTATGCTGGTCACGGGAATTGCCACAGTATTTAACGGACTGGTGGATGAAGGGAAAGGGGGAGCTATCATCGCATTTTTAGATAAGCAACTGGAGCATGCGGAATGGAATGGACTATACGCATGGGATCTCATCCAGCCTTTCTTTATGTTCATTGTTGGTGTCGCAATGCCTTTCTCCCTTTCGAAAAGGCTGGCAAGGGGTGACAGCTGGAAAAAAGCCTTTTACCATGCCCTGACCCGTTCTTTCTGGCTGCTTGTTCTTGGCTTTATGCTGGGAGCAGGAAGGGATTCCTTTGATCTTACAAACGTGCTTGCTCAATTGTCATTTACATATTTAGTGGCATTTCTGTTGTTACAAAAGAATATAAAGTGGCAATTACTTGTTTCGTTTGCAATGATCCTGATATCCGATCTGCTTTATCGCTTCTGGCCTGTAGAAGGATTTAATCAGCCATTTACCCCGGATCATAATTTTGGTTCCTGGGTTGATCTGGCCATCACAGGAGGTTTAAATTCGGGTCACTGGGTTGCATTTAATGCTGTCCCGACTGCTGCTCATACAATATGGGGTACAATTATCGGGAAGTTACTGATGATGGAATGGCCTCACAGGAAAAAGTTACTGATCATGATTTCAGCAGGGCTTGCCGGGATCATTATCGGATATTCAATGGATCATTTCATCCCGATAATTAAACGTATATGTACCAGCTCTTTCATTTTAGCAAGTGGAGGATGGTGTCTGATTGCAATGGCATTTTCATACTGGTTGATCGATGTGATGAATTTCAGGAAGCTCGCCCTGTTCTTTGCAATTGTCGGGATGAATCCTATATTTATTTACCTTTTTTCCAATCTGGGCGGGAAGCGGCTGCTTTCCCGCATGGCCGAACCCTTTACATACAGGATTTTCTCATGGACCAGTGATATCACAATTAATATGATAACAATAATTGTGGTTACAGCTATGGTATGGTATATCTGCTATTTTCTCTATAAACGGAAGGTATTTATCAAAATTTAATTCCCGTCAATAATGTGTTGATAAACTGCTCCTTTATGTTCAAAAGCAGTTTTATGGCATTTCATGGATTTAGTAAGTTTGTATGCTTGACTTCATTTCGATGAAGATACCAATAGTATGAATCCTAAATGATTTTTAAAATGAAAAATCTTACTAAATTACTTTTTGCTGGCATTGCTATTTTAATGATTTTATCGTGCGATCGTGATAAGGATCGTCCGGAGAAATTCAGTACTATGACCGTTGAAGAAAATAAAGCCACGGTTGAGAATACGGGGATTGATCTGCTGGGAGTTCTCGAACGTCTAAGAGCTACCAAAACGGTTGAAGCAGCGGGTAACATGATCGAGATCACTGAATCCGGTAAATCAAAAGGAATTAAGGAATTCACGGGTACCGGTCTGTTTTCAATTATCAAAGCTGTCCAGGGAGCTGCCGGACGAACCGGGCAGGTGAACGATGTATTTGAAGCTGTAAAAGGCTGCACTGAAGAGGATCCAGAGAGCATAAGAGAATTCTGGGATGAAAATGTAGGAACTTATACCTGGAACCCATCTACAGGTGATTTCGACACCGATCTGGGAGGTGATAAATTCATTATTAAATTCCCATCGTCAGATGTATCAACTACAAATGATGCGACCTTCACTGTCTATAATTATGAAGGAGTCAAAATAAGTAATCCCCTGGACGAAGAATATACAGGAGACCTGCCTGTGGGATTAAAAGCCGACCTTAAACTGGGTACTCAGACTCTGGTAACTTTCATTTTCGCCGCAAGCTATAATGAAGACGGCGTACCCAATGCAATAGCTGCAGACCTCGATATAGAAGGATTTAAATTTGAGGTTGACGTAAGCAACAATACTGAGATAGTGTCAGCAAGTTACAAATTCCTTGAAAAAGATGAGGTTATCATGAATATGTCTGCTAAGGTGAATGGATTGTTTACAGGTGATAACATCGACGATAATTCAGTCCAGCACACTGACAGATGGGTATGTGATTGGGTCTGGAATCCTAATACACAGGACTATGATGATATATATTGTGAAGATACATGGGAAGAAGTGGAATTTGAAGAAGTCGCACATACCGCAAATGCCGAATTTCAGCTTATGAATCTTGCTGTCAGGGGGGAAATAGATATAAAGAACCTGGTCGATAAGATCAGGATCATTGAAGATGACTACTATGAAGATGAAGAGATTGATGAGGAAACTTATTGTGACCGCATGGCTGATGAGTTAAATTCATACGTCAATCTGAGGCTTGTTAAAATTGATAATAATGAGATTATCGCCAAAGTTGAGGCATATGTTATTCATGATACAGACTGGGAGTATGAGGATTATGACTTAGGCTTCCGGCTTACATTCGGTGAAGAATCACCAATAGATATGGAAACATATTTTGAGGATGGATTTGACGACTTCATTGACAGCCTGAATGACCTTCTCGAAGATATCTGCAATGACTATGACATTGATTATGATCCAATAGAATACTAAAAGGATATTAATTGACAATTAATTGGAAAGCTCCTTTTAAGGGGCTTTCTTAATTATGATAGTATAAAACTTCACACCATAACCTCCCCAGACACCAAGCCCGTCACCACGGATATTGGATTTTATCACCGAGAGCGATGAGGCAAAAGGATTCCCTGTATTAAGGATTTCATCCTGGAAAGAATTCCAGAATTCATAATGAGCTTTATCAATTGAACAGAATTTTATGTTTACTGTATCTCCCAGGCTGAAATATTCATTCTTCATGGCTGAAAGATAAGTTTCTCTCCCTCTGAAAATACTGAACCCGAATTTCTGACCCCCGAACATTTCATCGCTCAGTCCCATTACCATTGATGAGTAGAAGCGCCGGTCTTCCCCTGTAATCTGTGACAGTATCCGGTAATAATTCCTTGTCCACGGAGGATCGGTAAATTCAATGTAAATCGTTCCGAGGGAATCTGAATCTTCGTTTAATTCAAAAAAGAGTGTGTCCAGACTAACCTCCGGTGGAATTGTTGTCTCGCCGTAAGCAGACCTTCCTCCGTAGGTGGCTGTAAGGGTATAAGTTTTACCGGTTTCACCTTTTATTTCATTCCCTTCATAAATAAATGGTGGAAAATAATCATCATTCCTTCTGAGCGTCAGGTATTCGCTTCTCCCACCCTCAGTCAGTACCACTGATGCCTGCGTAAGAACCAGCTCTCTGAGAGATGCAGAATCAAGTGAAGAAAAGTATGGCGCATTACTTGTCAGGAGCACTTTTGCATACTGTCCGTTCTCAATCCATCCGTCAATGACTATCATATCATCCGGATCCATCAGATCATACTCGGGCAGTTTATTACAGAATGTAAAAAGTTGAATAATAATCAGAATTGAAATATTTCTTAAAAAATTTCTCATATCTGTCAAAACATAAAATTCCAGCTTACCGATGGTATCACCGGGAAGAAACTTACCTGTAATGCCTTAATCTTCAGCGAATAATTTTCCAGATCTCCGGTAGCCTGAAAATAAAGGAAATATGGATTTGCCCTGTTGTAAACATTATACACAGAAAAGATCAGTTCCGACGACCATTTCTTATTTATGATTATTTTTCTGGTTGCTGACAAATCCAGCCTGTGATATGGAGGCATCCTGAACTGATTGATATCTCCGTACTGATTCACAATATTGCCCTGAATGATATATCTTCCTACCGGAATAGTAAAAGCATTCCCTGAAGTATAAATGAAAATACCCGAACAATTCCATTTCTGATTTATCTCCCAGTTCAGTGTAAGGGCAAGGTCATGACGTCTGTCATATTTGGCGGGATAAAAATAACCGCTGTTAATTTCATCGAATTTCTGTTCTGTACGGGACAACGTATAGCTTATCCATCCATTAAGTACTCCCCTGCTCTTCCTGAGAAAAAGCTCCAACCCGTAGGATTGAGCCATGCCTTCAACAAGGTTATCACCTAAAGTGCCAAATATTGAATTGTAAACAATTCCGCGGAGGAACTCCAGCTTATTATTCATCTTTTTATAAAAAGCCTCAGCGGATATCTCAAAATTTTCATTAAGTATTTTGCTGAAGTAACCAAGGCTCACCTGGGTTCCCATTTGCGGATTGATCTCTGAAGTACTGGGTATCCATATATCTGTAGGAAGTGTAGCAGAGGATGAAGATGCCAGGTGAATATACTGAGCGATCCTCATATACGAAGCCTTAACCGAGGAGCTGGCGTTTATCTGATATTTTGCCACAGCACGGGGCTCAATATTGTCAAAGAATGCAAGCGATTTATTCCATGGATAATGAATTGTATCAGTCACCTGATCAAGCGAGTTTGTGATTAGCCTGTCATAGGGGCCATGATGGCTGAAAAATGAAAATCTTAAACCTGCTGAAACCGAGAAGTTCTGCGTGAGCGGAAATTCATCATCAATAAATAAACCCCCTTCAAGACCTGACAGAGAATTGAATTGTCCGAAATTAAGAAGGAATTTGCTGGCCTTTGCATTAATTTTGTTTGGAATGAATTTATGTTCAGTAATTTCCATTCCAAAACTTAGTTTATGTGTTAGTAACTTCAGGTCGAATACACTTTTTAAATTGTAATCTTCAACTGAGGAAAACAATCCGAAAGAATATTCATTCTGAAATCCGGACAGGTTAAAAACATATTCTGATCGCGAAAGGCTTGTCTTCAATATGGATCTGTTCCTGAACCTGTGATTCCATTGTACTGATCCCAGGCTGTTGCCCCATTTTAGTCCTATATCCTGGTTGAGCTCTCCCTGAAGCATTTTAAAGTTATCTCTTCCGTAATATGCTGATAATGATAAGATATCTCTCTCAGACAGGTGAAAATTAAGACCGGCATTCAGATCGCCGAAGTTGTAGTAATTGTCCTTATTGAAGAAAGTCTTGTTCTTTACCAGGCCACTTACAAGAGGTAAAACAAAAAGCTCAAGATATGTCTTCCTTGCTCCGATAAGAAATGAGCTTTTGTCATTCAGCAAAGGACCGGTTATCGTAACCCTTGTTGAAATCAGCCCCACACTTCCTTTAATTTCAGTTGAATCATTTTTTTCTTTAAAACTGTTAACCGTAATAACCGATGATAGTTTACCTCCATATTTTGCAGGAATGCCTGACTTGATAATATTTACATCACTGACAGTTTCGGGATTAAAGACCGAAAGGAATCCAAGAATATGTCCGGGATTATAAATCTGGGCCTCATCGAACAAGACCAGGTTCTGATCCACTCCGCCTCCTCTTACAATGAATCCGACATTGCCTTCAGATCCTGACTGTACGCCGGGTGTCAGACGTATCAATCCGAGAGGATCGGTTTCACCCATCAACGCGGGCATTTTCATTATTTCTTTATTTGTAAGACGGAAAACCCCCATCCTGTTTGAGGTAACCCGGTCATCAATACCATATGAAGATATCATAACCTCACCCAGAGAGACCTCTGCCGGCAGAAGGGATACTGATATTTCAGTGTCTTCTGAAATAAATAAAACTGTATCGAGCATATGGTAACCAAGGTGTGAAAAGACAAGTTCCCGTTTCCCTTGCTGAAGTATGATTCTGAATTTGCCTGAATCGTCAGTAATCGTACCTTTATGCAATGATTTGTCCAGAACTGAGGCATTTATCATCATCCTTCCTGTTGCCCGATCAGATATTGTACCCTGGAAAATATGCTCCTGTGAATGTGACCGGATTGTTAAAAGTATAAGCAGACTAATTGTTAATATAGTTCTTGCCAGGAAATTACGGAAATTTTTATTCCAAGAATGACCGGAGAAAAAGGACCTCATCAGCATGTAGAGTATTGCATGGTAAATATACTAACATTTTCAATGAAATTGCTTCATCAAAATGTATCTACTATAACAACTAAAAGATAAAATCTTAGATCATCGAAATAATCAGATATGTTCATCCGCACTAAATTAAATAGTGATGGAAGTACTAGAATTCAGATAATTAACAAGACCAGAGGGAGGTTATAAGTGATAAAAATCTTTGGTTCCGCCACCAAACAGCAGGAAATTGACAGCCTGATTCAGGCAGCTCAACAGGAGGGGCTACATTAAATATTTTTGCCTGACGGGTGAGATAACCATTGAGATTGATTACGAAAAGTATAATTATGATCAGGTCTGGGATAGGCTGAAAACAGGAATATTAATGAACTTATGTGATTAGAAACAGATCAGATGAGAGTAGCATTGTGTTTATTTTCAGTTCTAGCAGCTAAAATACCATGTTATATTTGGCAATCCCTGGTCATCAACAATTTTTATCCAGCCTTCCAATATATATTCAATATTATTATTTTCATCCAAACCTCTGTAATTGCAGGGATGTACAAAGTATTTAGTTACCTTTACCCTTGTCCAGAATCCATAACATTCTTTTGCCGGTTTTATCTCGAACAGATCTCCTTTTAAAGTTTTTATTATTTTACCTTTTAAAGATGGGGATTCTCTAAGGTTCAAACCGGTACCTTTTGGATAATATCCCATTAATAAACCTGAATTATTTATCAGGAATTCCTGCCATTCAACAAGCCGATATTTTTTATTCTGAATTTCTTCTTCACTGGCCCACAATTTTAAAGAATCATTTGAAATTTTTACAAATCCATCTTTTCTTTCTGAATAGCAGAGCAACCTTTGCCCATATGAAACATAGTGCACATCAGGCAAACATCTTATGGTATCGTTTTTTAAGCAAATCATATATTCATTTACATATTCTCCATCCACTTTTATGACATTAAATTTTGATGATAAAATCCCAATCGTGTCTCCATGTGGTTTATTGAATACTGTATAACCATCTTCTGGTCCAATGAAACTTGTATCTGAATATAATCCTACTATGTTTTTAGAATCTGAAGGTAAGATAAATCCATATTGAAGAAATTGTCCGGATGAAGAATATGTGACAAAACATAATGTAAAGAATATAAGAGATTTAATCATTATTGGTAAATCTTATTTAAAAAGTACACAACCGGAGTTCCCCGATAAATCTGGAGAAGTGGTTCAAAAACCTTCGTTACAGTTTAAAGATAATCAATTAAATATGCCATTCACTTTGCCATCTTGGCTACCTGCCCTGTACGATTGCCGATATCCGGGCGGGATCAGCAATTATCGAGAATCAGCTTCACAGCGTCAAAACTGATTGCATCAAACATTGCCTCTACATTTTTTGTATAGTCAGAATTATGGCTCATTATCGCATCTTTTACTATAAAAGCTTTATAATCATGGTTCTGAGCGCCGGTTCTACTTGCCAGTACACAACCGACAGCACTCAAACCACAAAGGAATAATGTATTACACCCTTTTGCTTTAAGGAAATTATTAAGTTTAGTCTTGTTAAAGCTATCAGAATAAGTTTTGATAATCTGATTGTCGTCCTGTTTAATTTTAATTGATTCAGGATATTCGAATTCTTCAGTATCTGGTCGTGGTCCATTTTTCATATTACTGTGGTAAATCCGGATTATTGGGAATCCATGCTCCCGAAAAAGATCAATTAATAGGTTAATAAAGAAAAAAGCCAGTTCTTTTTCCCTTGGTGGGATAAAAGAGAGATACCTGTTCTGGACATCAATAATCAGTAAAGCCGGCATTATTTTCATTTTATTTTTAGTGCTCCCGGACATGGATATATAGTTTTTAAACTTATTTTCTGTTAAATATAAGGGGGATTGATTTATATTCCGGTCAATTATCACAGTTTCGTCCCAATCAGCCTCCTTTATTGTTTATGCCGGACTCCAGGCTCTCTCTTATCTGATTGATAGCGGTTTCCCTTTCGAATGAGAATGTCCTGTCGCGGCGGTTACATATTTCATAGAGATGCAATGCTTTTTCAAGCAGGGCAACAGATATCGGGGGCAAGCTGTTCATACCTATATCGGAGAGGGTCTGAGCCAGCAGCTCGATATTTGTAACATTGAATCCGTTATAACCAGCAAGGTATTCATCCGTCTCCGCTGCATCCCTGGCAAGAAGTTCGTCGAGGTCAATAAATGCATCGCTGATCAGCATTTCCTTCAATGCTTCGGACTGGTTCTCCAGGGAGATCGCCAGCTCATCGATTCCTCCCAGGAGCCTCTGCCTGATGGCCCTGATCACTGTCCCTATCTTTTCAATTTCACGAAGTAAATAATCTCTTTGTTCCATAGTAATTCATTCTGCGCTCCGGGCAAGATTGTAACAACTCATCACATCACAGCCCCTCAGTCACACCGGTAAAATATCAACAGATTAATCTAACATACTTAAATTATACCTGTTGCTGATAGTGCATTATTGATGCACAATTTACAATTAATTCCGGGATTGCGGGAAAAGAAAATTAATTCATCGATTTAATCTTCTGTACCACCTTTTCACCCATTACGGTACAATGTGCCATACATTTTCCTGTAATAAAATCTTCGACATCCCGGATCTTTGAAAAATCATATTGCCAGATATCATGACAGGAAGTTGAACCAAATTCATTCCGGAACCATAAACCCAGTTCATCACTTAAATTGATTGAGCGGTTGAAGTTGTTTATGCTTTCATCCATTGCTTTATTGTCACCTTTTCTAAGCAGCCTGTTCATTTGTGCAACTCTGGAATGACTATCCTCAATCTTTGCGGTCGCTGAACTCAATGCCATAACACCGGCTGCGAGTGCTCCGCAGGTACGGTTAAGCATTGCCAGTCCACCGATAAAAATCCATGATGCATCAAGAAGATCTTTTGTCACATGAAATTTATTACCAGCGCTTTTTAAAACATTATGGGCACAATGAAATTTATTCTTTTCAAATTCATTCAGTAATAATTTCCACGATTCTTTTGTTTCAACAGGGAAATGTAAAGTGATATCAGAAGCTCTCTGATAAGGTTTATGAAAATTATGGATTGTCCTTCTGCATTCATGCATTCCCCTGCTCCGGATATTTAAACATAATGGAGATCCGTTATATTCAGTAAATTCCTTCATGAGAGACTGAGCTCTTTCCAGGAGATTGATCTTCTTCTCAATATCCTGAAAATCATTATTCTGATAACTCATGAACATCAGAGGTGCCGTTAAAGCTCCGCATTCAGTTCCCGATCCAGCAATACCGCCGGCAAATCCTGCAGCATATAATATCAAACCGGTATTCTGAATATCATTCATTTCAAGGAGTGTCTGCATTACGGCCGGAGCACAATGTCCCATTTTTGCCAGATTATTTGCAGCCCTTCTCCTTACGGAATTCAATGCACGATAGCCAGCCAATCCTGCCGCACCTGCAGCCCCGATAGCCAGAAGACTTTTTTTCGTAAAATCCCTTCTTGTTAAAGATTTTCTCCCATCTTTTTCCGGATCTGAATTCATATTATCAGTTTTTCCACAGATCTGTTTTGTTACCGGTAAAAATGCCAGCTTATTATATCAAAATGATATTTTCAGTTGCAATCATTACAATGCTCCGACTGGTTTCCATATTCAACCTGTATGGTCGTGTGTTCTATCCCATACTTATCCTTTAAGTGAACCTGTATGCGGTGGAGGAAATCAAAATCTGTAAGGACATTAGTTTCAAGATGAACTGTCAGAGCTGCAGCACTTGTACTCATGGCCCATATATGAAGATCGTGAATACCTGTCACTTCCGGAAGTCCGGATAAATAATCACTAATATCTTCTATATCAATATTCTCAGGAACCGCATCAAGTGCCAGGCTTACGGATTCAACGAGTAAGTGCCAGGCACTGTATATTATTACTGCAATAATTATAAATGACATCAGAGAATCGATCCAGATAATTCCGGTAAGGATCATTATCAGTCCTGCAATAACCACTCCCGCAGAAACGAGTGTATCTGCAAGAAAATGAAGGAATGCACTTTTAATATTAAGATCATGCTTCTTACCTTCTATAAAGAGCCAGGCAGTGAAGCCATTTATCACAATACCGATCCCGGCTATGATCATCACGGTTTTTGAATCTACAGGTGAAGGCTCTTTAATTCTCTGAATGGTTTCCAGGAACAGAAATGCAACAGCTCCAAACAGAAGGATGGTATTCAGAATAGTGATCAGAATAGTAGAGCGTCTGAAACCATAAGTAAACCTGAGGGTTGGTTTCCGTTCAGACAATTTTATGGCAATCCATGAAAAAACAAGTGCCAGCACATCACTGAAATTATGTCCCGCATCAGCTACCAGTGCCATTGAATTGGAAATGAAACCAAATATTATTTCCAGAATTATGAAAATCACATTCAGGGCAATCCCTGCCTTAAAGGCATTGCTGATATTATTAAGCTTCCCGTGATGATGATCATGATCCATTCCCTGACAAAGCTGTTTGAAAAGATAAAATTACTAAAAAGAAGTATTTGAGGCATTGATTCTGCTATTGTTTATAAAGTAGTTTTTCAGGTTGATAAGTACATCACTACCAACTTATTATTATATTTAATTTTGTCCATCTGCAATGCAATTAATTAATTGTTGTGAAACCCAGATCTGAAGATAACCCTGTTATCGGAATAATCAGTATTACTGTGCATTATATTATTTTCTTTCCCTTAAATTTTAAACTCATTGTTTATGAAAAGAATTTTACTCTTCCTGTTTACATTGTCTTATTTAAATTCTGTTGCCCAGATACCGACAAACGGGCTGGTTGCTTTTTACCCTTTCAACGGCAATGCCAACGATGAAAGCGGGAATAATAATCACGGAACTATTGTAGGCGCAACACTTACTTCCGATCGTTATAATAATCCTAATTCAGCATATCTTTTTGACGGGATTAACGATTTTATAAAGATCACAACTCCAAATAGCATAGCTTTCGCTCAGGTAGTTTCTTTTTCTGTGCACGCAATTGTAAAATTCGATGCTACAAGCGGCAATTTCATTAACAATGACGGATCCATCGGAGTATATTATGGTGCTGCAATTTTTACACGTTATGGATGTCCTCAATATGCCGGACCGGATGTAATTTCTCTTAATTATGGTAATGATTCTACAGTAAATTTTGGAGTAAGAGAGACTCCTTTAGGCAACAATGCCAATTTAAGTTATAAATGCCCGACTTTATATAAAACATATCATGCCATAACTGCTGTTCGTGATGCATTGGCAGGAGAGATGAGATTATATTTTGATGGACAGCTGGTAAAAACCATCCTGTTCCCGGTACAGGGTAGTAATGCTGCATCCATGGAATCCTGGATAGGTAAATCAATGGCCTGCAATCCTAATCACCTTAATGATTTTATGTTTTATAAGGGAACAATGGATGAGGTTGCAATATATAATCGCGTTTTGAGTCAGAGTGAGATCAATGATATGGCTGATATAAATGTTTGCCATCAGATAGTTTATGATACAATTAGGGTTTATGATACTGTTTTTAAATATAATAATATATTCAGGTACCTGAAATTTGAATCATATTATTCTGAAGACGACGGCCAGGTTAATGTATATGAAATTCAGGCATTCAGTAAAGGTGTTAATGTGGCATTTCAAAAGCCTGGATATGCTAACAGTTATGAGTGGGGAGATTATTCAAATAATGGAATTTCTGCCGTTGATAATGCAGATTACTCCCGATGGTCAAGTAACAGGAATGACCCCGGGCCTGATACACTTAATCCACATTTTATCGTAATTGATCTCCTTCAAAATTATGAAATAGATAGTATAAGATTAAATATCAAAGGCTATGATAGTTGGGATCAGTGTTTTAATTTCCTTGGATCACCTGACTCCAGGAATTGGTATTCAATTGGAAAAGGAGACAAAATTACAGGGATATTTACTTATGAGCCAGATTTACCATTTGTTAAATATGATACTGTATTGATTTCAGTAACAGATACTTTATTCATTGATTTAATGGTTTCAGCAGATCCAGTGGTCCCTGAAAATATTAACACTATTAAAATATATCCCAATCCGGCCAATGATTTTCTGATAATTAACACAGGTAACTATACTGATTTAGACAATTATTCTATGAAAATCATTAATTCCGTCGGGATTATAGTATTTGAAACAAAAATATCACAGCCGCTCTATGAGATTAATTTGTCATCATGGTCCGGTAAAGGGATATATGTTTTACAAGTCTATAATGCCGCAAATGCCATCACCGCTGTAAAAAAGATAATACTCCGGTAAAGTTGATAATTTTAATCCATTGATCTGGAAGTTCTTATACGTTACCAGAATTCGCTGTGATGAAATACTTTTGGATCTGGAAGGAACAATAATATCCATGGGAAAATTCAGCGAGGTGGTTATGTGCTGATTATCAACTCATACATAAGTCTGCCAGCAAGAAATTGCCTGGCTTATACCGATATTTTGTTAGTATCACAGTAGCTACCTTATGAGCCCCTGTTAGCTATTTGTGTGTATAATTTTAAATTTTAAAAACTTCCTGCCACATTTCCCCGACATGCCTCGTTGCAGTTAATTATTTAAAACTATCCTCTGCATTTCAGATATACGTCATTTGGGCTACTAATTATTTATTACAATAAGCCGCGTAGCCGATATGCATGTAGAAAAAGATTACTTTAAAATTTGAAGCAGCGTAGTGGCGGCATGTAATTTTTATTAATAATTTTATTAAGCACTATTAAGTCAATTTCATTATTATGCAAAGAATTAATTCGTTGATATTAACCATCCTGCTTTCATTACCGGTTAGTTTAATTTTTCCGGAAATAGCTCCGGCACAATCTTCAGTTCCCGACCCCACTTCTCATTTTGGATTTATGCCCGGCTCCGATTATATGCTTTTCAACTATGAACAATTGATTGATTATCTGCAGAAGCTTGATAAAGCCTCTCCCATGCTTAAACTTGTTGAAAACGGGCAGAGTTCAATGGGCAGGAAAATGTACATTGCTTTCATCTCTTCGGAAAAGAATATAAACCATCTCGAAGAACTCGGCGAAATAAACAAAGAGCTTGCTCTCAATCCGGATCTTTCAGACAAAAAGCAGGCGGAATACATCAGGGATGGAAAGGTGTTTTTCCTGGCCACATTGTCCATGCATTCAAGCGAGGTTGCTCCTACACAGTCTGCTCCGCTTATTGCTTATCAGCTTATTACATCAACCAATCCGCTTATCAAAAAATATCTTGATGATGTTGTTTATATGATGGTCCCCAATCATAATCCGGACGGTATGGATATGGTTGTGGAAAACTATTATAAATATAAGGGCACACAATATGAGGGAGCTTCATTACCACGGGTATATCATAAATATGTCGGACACGACAATAATCGTGATTTTGTTTCACTGACCCAGGAAGAAACAAAAAATGTTGCACGCATTTATAACCTCGACTGGTTTCCGCAGATAATGATAGACAAACATCAAATGGGATCTACAGGGATACGTTATTTCGTTCCCCCTTACAATGATCCCATTGCTGAAAATATTGATGCCGAATTATGGGCCTGGACGGGAGTTTTCGGAACCAATATGTTACGGGATTTTACAAATGCCGGCCTTTCAGGTGTTGGACAGAAAATGCTGTTTGATGATTACTGGCCCGGATCAACCGAAACATGTATCTGGAAAAATGTAATAGGGATGCTGACAGAGGCTGCGAGTGTCCGGGATGCATCACCTGTATATATCGAACAAAATGAACTGCAGGCAGGAGGTAAAGGTTTGTCAGAATATGAAAAAAGTATCAATTTCCCCCTTCCCTGGCCGGGTGGTTGGTGGCGTCTGGGTGATATAGTCAAACTTGAAATTGAATCCACATTTTCTATTATAAAAACTTCTTCACTTCTTAAAAATGAGATCCTGAAATTCAGGAATGACCTGTGTAAAAGAGAAGTGATGAAGGGAAAAACCCAGGCCCCTTATTACTACGTTCTACCGGCGGAACAGCATGATCAGAGTGAATTTATTGCACTGGCCGGTTTAATGAAGGAACACGGAATAAGCACATTCCGCCTCAATGAAAATTATACACTCAGTGGCATTAACCTTAAGGAAGGTGATATTGTATTTCCGATGGCACAGCCATTCCGTGCTTTCCTGAAAGAGGTGATGGAGAAGCAGGACTATCCGGTAAGACATTACACGCCGGGAGGAGAGATAATCCGCCCCTATGATGTAACAAGCTGGTCATTACCCCTTCACAGGGGACTGGTATCGCATGAGATAAAAATACGTGATGAAGCATTCGAGAAAAAACTTAAATCCCTTAAAGAAGAATTTAATCCGTCAAGCGAAGAATATAAATTGCCGGTCATATTTCCGGTCTCATCCAACGGTAGTTTTAAAGCAGCATTTATGGCTATGCAGAACGGAATGCAGGTCAGCCGCCTCAGAGAGGAAATTAAAATTAACGGAAGAACATTTGCTAAGGGCAGCTTTCTCATACAGGGAAGTAATCAGGAAATATTAAATACAATAGTTACAGAATCCCTGACTGAACCCGGCCAGGTAAAGAGTCCTGAAAAAATAGATGCCACTATTATAAAATTGCCCCGGATAGCTCTTGTTGAAACATATTTCAGTGATATGGATGCCGGATGGACGCGGTATCTTTTCGATGCATATAAATTACCTTATACGGTACTTCATCCTGATGAATTTGAAAAGACGGATTTTTCAGGAAATTATGATATTGTTATTTTCCCCTCAACATCAAAAGCCCTTCTTTTAAATGGGAAATCCGGGACTGAAGCAAGCCCTTCAATGAGCAATTATCATCCTGATTACCAGAAGGGTATGGGGAAAAAAGGTCTGGATAAACTGATGCTTTTTGTCAGCAACGGAGGAAAGGTAATTTCATGGGGCCAGTCAACCGATCTTTTCACCGGATTGCTTGAGATAACAAGAGGAGAAACCAAGGAAGAGTTCATGCTACCATTTACAAATATTTCCGATCAGGCTCGTAAAGAAGGATTGAGTGTGCCCGGTTCACTTTTCCGACTGAAGCTTAAAAGCGATCATCCACTCACTCTTGGGATGCAGGCTGAAACAAATATATTCTACAGGGGAAATCCCCTGTTCAATACAAGTATCCCGAGGTTTGACATGGACCGCAGGGTAATCGGCGCTTTCCCTGAAAAAGAGATCCTCGTCAGCGGTTATTGTGAAAAAGAGGAAAAATTATCAGAAAAACCGGCAATGATATGGCTGAAAAAGGGGAAAGGAGAACTGATACTTTATGCCTTCAATCCTCAGTTCAGAGCCTCAACCCAGGCAACATACAAGCTTCTGTTCAATGCACTATTTCCATTACAGGCGGAATAAGCTTCCGGTAATGTAATTGAACATAACAAGATTGCTGATCATTATCTAAGCTTAATTATTCATAGTCTTTGTGTATCCTTTGTGATCCCGAATAGATCGGGATGAGCGACTTAGTGGTTAAAATTTTTTCTGAATAAATATTTTTTCAGACTGTTTCTCCTGATAACCTGTATTCTGCTTGATTTTGGCATCATGAAAGATTAATTTTACAGATAATGTGGTTTAAAGTGAATAATGATCTAAAGATTCATCCGGAGGATGACGGACTTCAGATTACCGATTTCAGAAAGGGTGATTTCGAGTGGTGGTATTTTGATTTATATGATCAGGTTTCCGGTTCCTTTCTGAAGATTGTCCTCCATATAGGTACCGATCCCCTCAGAAGAA